>CBFIHA010000047.1:0-255 GCA_965662195.1 uncultured Pirellulales bacterium | reverse complement strand
GCGTTGTCCCGGCTCGCAGGTACAGCCCGGTCAGATCGGCCTCGAATGAGGCCGCGTCGGCACCGGAGAGCACAAGCTCATTGGCTCCGACTCCATCGTCGGCGAAGACGATGTCGGCAAGTTTTCTCCGGCTGCTGGTTTCTGAGTTTTCCGGTAGCAGTGTTGTCGCTGCAGCGAAACGAAGATCGGCAGGAGCTTCGTTGACCTGGCCGATCTGGAGGGTGAATGCTCGCGAGCGGGCCTCGCTTCCAAGAA
>CBFIHA010000046.1:0-28758 GCA_965662195.1 uncultured Pirellulales bacterium | reverse complement strand
TGGCTTCACGGAAAGACCGGGCATCGTGCCCGGCTTTCCTGGGGCACAACGCCACAAAGCCAAGGTTTGTGGCGTGCTGCTGGTGCTGATTGGCGACATCCTGTCGCCGAGTGATGCTGGCGTCGCGCTACGCCAGTTCCCGTAGGTACTCAAGCGTGTAGATGCCGCTGTCGTGGCCGTCGGAAAAAATGATTTTGTAGGCGTACTGACCAACCGGCTGCATGCCAGTGACTGCCAGAGAAGTCAGCTCTGCCGGGCTGAGGACCTGCAGCGGATTCATTGACGGTGCCGCCGTCCGCTGATCCCGACAGGTGGCGCAGGGGCAGGCGTCGCGGAGCAGTCGCGGCGTGTACGACGCCTTGGTGCCATCGCTCCAGTCAATTTCGATGATGGCATCGTCACGGCGACGAATCGCCTGCGGCACAGGATCGGACATCACTTCCTTCCTTATTGGCGTTGAGCGTCTCGCTGGTCAATCACCCGCCGTCCCTTGCCCTCAAAGCGGGGCAGGCTGCCGGGGGGAACCACCTCAACCTCGACCCGCAGCCCGAGCCGCACCTGCAGCTCGCGAGCAACCCGGTCGGGATCGTTTCGGCGATCTTCAATCGCCAGCGCCAAGCTGTCGAGGCTACCTTGGCGACTGGCGGTGAGACGGTATTCCAAGACCTCGGGAAAACCGCGAACAATATTGTCTATGGCCGCCGGGAAAATATTCACCCCGCGGATGACGAGCATGTCGTCGACCCGTCCCAGGACGCCCCCCTCAAGCCGCACCCAGGGAGAGGCTCCTGCCGCCAAGTCCTCTGCTGTCGGATGACGGGGACGGACCAGGTCGCCTGTCCGGTAGCGGATGACCGGGCAGCCTGCCCGGCCGAGCGTTGTCAGCACCAATTCGGCCAGTTCGCCGTCAGCGGCAGCCGCACCGGTTCCGAACCCAAGGAACTCTGGATGAAACCAGTCCTCAATCACCTCGAGGCCGGGCCCAGTCCGATCGCCGACGCCCCAGGCACCGATCTCGGTGGCACCGGCATGGTCCAGTACGTCGGCCCCCCAGGCCAACTCAATCCGCTGACGCACAGCTGGAATCGATCCGCCGGGCTCACCAGCCACGATCACGACCCGAATCGACGAGCGGGCCGCATCAATGCCTGTTTCCGCCGCCACCTCGGCGAGCCTCAGGGCGTAGCTGGGGGTGGCGAGGAGTATTGCCGGCGCGGTTGCCCGCAGCAGTTCCAGCCGCGCGGCCGTCGAGAGTCCACCGCTGGGGATGGCCCGCCCACCCGCGGCAATTGCCGCATCGAACCCGCTCCAGAAGCCGATGTAAGGACCGAAGGAGGCGGCGACGAATACCCCGTCGCCCGGCCGAAGGTCAGCCCGGCTGTAGATGCGTCGCCAGCAGTCCATCCACCACTGCCAGTCGGCGTAGGTGTCCCACACCGGCAGTGGCCGCCCGTGACTGCCACTCGTTTGGTGAAAGCGAACATAGCGGTCGGCTGGCCATGTCCGGTTGGCCATCCCGTCGAGGCCAGAACCATCGACCAGATCAGCCTTTGTGGTGAAGGGCAGCCCGGTCAGTTCGTCCAGCGATGACAGGACGTGGGAACTCCCGGCGAACCGCTCCGTGTAGAAACGGTTGGCCGGCAGGACTTTGGCCAGCAGCCGATTGAGTCGGGTCAGCTTCAGCCTGTCGAGTTGCTGGCGGTCGGTCGGCGGTGATCCGCTGGCGGGACTTCCCATGGTGGCATTATGGCAGCGACATCTGGCTTGGGGCCAGGGATGGTCTGGCAGCGGTGGGCGGCGGCGTCAGCTGCCCGCTCCCACCGCCGCGGCGTTGATGACGGCCGCGATGCGGACGGCGTCATGGCAGGCGTCCTCGCTGAGGTCGAGTTTTAGCAGGCTGGCCTCATGGGTTTTGAGGCACATCTCACAGCCGGCCAGGGCGGCACAGCCCAGGCTCATCAGTTCGAAGTCGGCTTTGGTCGTCGCCGGCTGATTCATCCGATTCATCCGCAAGCGGGCCGGACGGGCGGTGTAGCTCTCCTTGCCGATCATGTGGCGGAACCTGTAATAGACGGTGTTCATCGCCATGATCCCAGCGGCCGCCTCGGCATCGGCAAGCACCCCGGCCGCAGCCTCCCCAGGCCGGCCTGGATGTCGGCTGCCAGCGCTGTCGCCAGGTTTTCCGCCCGGATGAATCGAGCCGAAGCCAGGGCTATGCCGAGGGCCTGGGCCGGCTGCAGGTGCTCGCCCGCCAGCACGCTGGAGAGGTTCAGGCGGATATCCTTGAGGTCATCGGGCAGGGTATCGCGGACGGTATCGAGAGCGGGGGTCGGAACGGACATCGCAGTGGTCTCCTGAAAAATCACAAGGGGTTTTCCGGCGATTCTAGCTGCTGATTGAACCGGAGGGTCGCTGGATGCTACCCTCGGCAAAATTTGTTTTTTTCTTCCGCCCTGCCAGGCCCGCCCGATGCCCCGCCGCGACGACCTTCACACCATTCTCCTGATCGGTTCCGGGCCGATCGTCATCGGCCAGGCCTGCGAGTTCGACTATTCCGGCACCCAGGCCTGCAAGGCCCTGCGGGACGATGGCTATCGGGTGGTGCTGGTGAACTCCAACCCGGCCACGATCATGACCGACCCCGGCACGGCCGATCGGACCTACATCGAGCCACTCACCTGGCAGATGCTCGAGCAGGTGATCGCCGCCGAGAAGCCTGACGCTGTGCTCCCGACCCTCGGTGGGCAGACCGCCCTCAACCTGGCGATGGAACTCGACCATCACGGTGTGCTCGAAAAGTACGGCATCGAGATGATCGGGGCCCGGGCCGCTGCGATCAGCAGGGGGGAGGATCGGGAACAGTTCAAGGCGACGATGGAGAAGATCGGGCTGGATACCTGCCGGGGCCGACTGGTCAAGTCGCTGGCCGAGGCCCGCGAGATCCTGACGGAGATCGGCCTGCCGGCGGTGATTCGACCGAGTTTCACTCTCGGTGGCTCCGGCTCAGGTGTCGCCTACAACCGCGAGGAGTTCGACCAGAAGGTACAGCGGGGCCTCGACCTCTCGCCGGTGGGCGAGGTGCTGGTTGAAGAGTCGATCCTCGGCTGGAAGGAATACGAAATGGAGGTGATGCGGGATGCCGACGACAATGCCGTCGTTATCTGCTCCATCGAGAACTTCGACCCCTGCGGTGTTCACACCGGCGACTCGATCACCGTCGCCCCGGCAATGACGCTGACCGACCGGCAGTACCAGCAGATGCGGGATGCCAGCTTTGCCGTCATCCGGGCCATCGGCGTCGAGACCGGTGGCTCCAACATCCAGTTCGCGGTTCATCCCCAGACCGGCCGGATGATCGTGATCGAGATGAACCCCCGCGTCAGCCGCTCATCGGCGCTGGCCAGCAAGGCGACCGGCTTCCCGATCGCCAAGATCGCGGCCAAGCTTGCCGTCGGCTGGCGGCTGCACGAGCTGACCAACGACATCACGCGGAAGACCAGGGCCTGCTTTGAGCCCGCCATCGACTATGTCGTTGTCAAGGTGCCCCGGTTTGCCTTCGAAAAGTTTCCCGAGGCGGATAGCAGGCTGTCGACGCAGATGAAGAGCGTCGGTGAGACAATGGCGATCGGCCGGACCTTCAAGGAGGCTTTCCAAAAGGCCCTCCGTGGCCTGGAGGTCGGCTCTTTCGGATTCGGCTGTGACGGCAAGGACCTCTGGGGCACACCGCAGCAGCCTGCCCTCGATGACATCAAGGCCCGGGTCGCCCGGCCCGACCCCGACCGGGTCTGGTTCTTGCGGTATGCCATCCTGGCCGGTGTGGGTTGTGAGGAGCTGTATGAGCTGACTGGGATCGACCCCTGGTTCCTCGACCAGCTCGTCCAGATCGTCGAAGTTGAGCAGGCGGTGCGGGCTGCCGGCAGTCTGGCGGGCTGTGACGATCGGCTGTTCCGCCGGGCCAAGCAGGCCGGTTTCTCCGACCGCCAGCTGGCCGTCCTGCTCGGTGCGGCTGAGCAGGACGTGCGGGACAGCCGCAAGGCCCGTGGCATTCTGGCCACCTTTAAGGCGGTCGACACCTGTGCCGCGGAGTTTGCTGCTGAAACACCCTATTACTACTCGACCTGGGAAGATGAGGACGAGACCCCGCCGAAGCCGGTCGGCAAGAAGCGGGTGATGATTCTCGGTGGTGGTCCCAATCGGATCGGGCAGGGGATCGAGTTTGACTACTGCTGCTGCCACGCCAGCTTCGCGCTCCGTGAACTGGGCATCGAGAGCGTGATGGTCAACTCCAACCCCGAGACCGTCAGCACTGACTATGACACCAGCGACCTGCTCTTCTTCGAGCCGCTCACCGCCGAGGACGTCCTCAACATTGCCGACCGAATCGATCCCGACGGGGTGATCGTGCAACTTGGTGGCCAGACGCCGCTGAATCTGGCCCGGGCACTCTCCGCCGCCGGCCTGCCGATCATCGGCACCAGTGTCGACACCATCGAGCAGGCCGAGGATCGGGAAAAGTTCCGTGAACTGCTGGAGCGGCTCGGCCTCAAGCAGCCGGCCAGCGGCATCGCCCGCACCCTCGAGCAGGCCCGCCGCGAGGTGACCCGGATCGGCTACCCGTCGCTGGTGCGGCCCAGCTTCGTGCTTGGTGGCCGGGCCATGGAGATCTGCTACGACCAGGCCCAGTTCGAGCGGTTCGTCGCTGAGGCCTTCGCCGTTGCCCAGGGCCAGCCGGTGCTGATCGACCGGTTTCTCGAAGATGCCATCGAGGTCGACGTCGACTGTATCAGCGACGGTACCGATGTGATTGTGGCGGGGGTGATGGAGCACATCGAGGAGGCGGGGGTACACTCCGGCGACTCTGCCTGTTGCATCCCGCCGCACAGCCTCGGTGCGGAGACGATCGCCGTCATCAAGCAGGCGGCTACCAGTCTGGCGAAGAGTCTCGGGGTGGTCGGGCTGATGAACGTTCAGTTTGCGGTCAAGCGGGAGGAGTCCGGGCCGACGCTCTATGTGATCGAGGTCAATCCCCGGGCCAGCCGGACTGTCCCCTTCGTGGCCAAAGCGACCGGGGTGCCGGTGGCCAAGATTGCCGTCAAGGTGATGGCCGGGCAGAGCCTGGCCGAGCAGGGCATTGCTACCGATCCGGTGCCGGCCCATGTCAGTGTTAAAGAGAGCGTTTTTCCGTTCGTGAAGTTCGCCGGGGTCGACATCGCCCTGGGGCCCGAGATGCGGAGTACCGGCGAGGTAATGGGCGTCAGCGACAGCTTCAGTATCGCCTTTGCCAAGGGTCAGCTGGCTGCCGGTACGGTCCTGCCGGAGTCGGGAACCATTTTTCTGAGCGTCGCCAGCGAGCCGGCCAAGCAGGCGATGGTCGGAGTCGCCCGCCGGCTGGTCGACCTCGGCTTCAGCCTGATCGCCACCTCGGGCACGGCCCGGGCCCTCACCGAGGCGGGCGTGCCGGTGGAGTCGGTCAAGAAGCTCCAAGAGGGACACCCGAACCTGATCGATCACTTGATCGACGGGCGGGTGCAGCTGATCTTCAATACGCCCCGTGGTAAGGGGGCCCGCACCGACGAGGGCCGGATCCGGGCGGCCAGTGTGCTCTACGGGGTGCCCTGCATCACCACCCTGCCGGCGGCAGAAGCCTGCGTGAGGGCAATGGAGGCCCTCCGGCACGAGCCGCTGACGGTGCAGGCGATGCAGGACCGCTTCGCTGGGGTGACGGCAGTTTCCGAGTGATAAAATCGGTCAGCCTGTCCCGCCGTCGATGCCGCGGACAACCGCGAGGCGAGCATGCCATCTTTTCCTGATCTGCCCCCGCCACCGCGGCCGCTGCTGCCCGCTGCGGCAGACGAGCCGCCACGCCTGACCGCCCGAACCCTCGACGGCCTGGAATGGCTGCTGGCGGCTGAAATCGAGGCGGTTGGTGGAACCGATCTACGGGTCGGCCGCCGTACCGTTGAGTTTTCCGGCACCACCGAGACGCTCTACCGGTCGGTTCTGGAAAGCCGCACCGCCATCCGGGTGCTTGAGCCGCTCGGTCGGTTTGCGGTCGATTCGCCCGAGTCGCTCTACCGAGCGGTGGCCAGCATCGACTGGCCGGCCCAGCTCAGGCCGACCCAGACCCTGCGGGTCGACGCGGTTGTCCACGATAGTTTTGTCAGCCATTCGCTCTACGCCGCCCAGCTCGTCAAGGATGCCGTGGTCGACCAGCTGCGGACGGCGACGGGCCGGCGGCCGAATGTGCAGCTGCACGGGGCGAGCCTGCGGCTGGCACTGCACCTGGCCGGCGGCACGGCGACACTCTTCCGCGATGCGGCCGGCCAGTCCCTGCACCAGCGGGGCTGGCGGCAGGGGAAGGTCGAGGCGCCGCTGTCGGAAGTGCTGGCTGCCGGCATCCTCGGCCTGGCTGGCTGGCAGCCGGGGGAACCGCTGCTCGACCCCTTCTGCGGTTCTGGCACGCTGGTGATCGAAGCTGCCACCCAGGCGGCCGGCATCGCGCCCGGCCTGCCGCGAGCCCGGCGGAAGGGGCACGGCTTCTTTCGCTTTGCCGACTGTGATCGGCAGCTGGCGGCCGGAATCGTGGCCGAGCTAGAGTCGCGGGTCGGTGAGCCGGCCGGCAGCTTTCAGGCCAGCGACCTCGACCCGGCGGCGGTCGCCGCAGCAAAGGAATCGGCAGCAGCAGCTGGCCTGGATGCCTTCATCACGATCGAGCAACGGCATTTCGAGGAGGTGGTGCCGGGGGCTGAGCCGGGGCTGGTGGTGACCAATCCGCCCTACGGTGAACGGCTGCCAGTGGCCCGGGCGGCGGCACTCTTCCGTCGGCTGGGCGACTGGCTGTGGCTCAGCTGCGGCGGCTGGCGGGCGGCGGTACTGGCCCCGGCTGAGACGGCGAAGGCGATCGGTCTGAAGCCGCATCGCCGGCTGCCACTGGCCAACGGCCCAATCGACTGCCGGCTGGTGGAGCTGTTTGTGCGGCAGCGGGAGTCACCGGAGCAGCGACCGGCCGAGGCAGGGCAGGGGGGAGAAGCAGCTGCTGATTCCCAACCGGTTCGTCACCCGTCGGCGGGCCGTACGGTAGCCGATCAGCTGGGTGACTTTCGGCGGCGATTGGCCAAGCGGGCCAAGCATCTCGGACGTTGGGCCCGCCGGCAGGGGATCGAAGCCTATCGGATCTATGACCGTGACATCCCCGAGATTCCGCTGGTGATCGACCGGTACGGCGATTTTCTCCATGCCGCTGAGTACGAGCGGCCGCACGACCGCACGGCGATCGAGCACGATGTCTGGCTCGACCGGATGGTCGAGGCCGCGGCGGCGGAACTGGGCGTGGCTGCCGATCGGGTCTTCCTCAAGACCCGCCGGCGGCAGCGGGCGGGCGGCCAGTATGAGAAGGTCGATGACCGGCAGGCGACGCGCTTGATTTCCGAGGGTGACCTGCGGTTCGAGGTCAATCTGTCTGACTATCTCGATACCGGGCTGTTCCTCGATCACCGCCCCACCCGGGCACTCGTCCGGGGTGAGGCGGCCGGCCGCCGGTTGCTCAATCTCTTCTGCTACACGGGCAGCTTCTCCGTCGCGGCGGCAGCGGGTGCCGCCGCGAAAACCACCAGCCTCGACCTTTCCAACACCTATCTCGATTGGACCCGGCGAAACCTGACGGCCAATGGCTTTCTCGATCGCCGGCGGCACGACGTTATCCGAGATGACGCCCGGGCTTTTCTTGAGCATCGGCCCAGGCGGGGCGGTGAGCCGTTCGATCTGGTGGTGGTCGACCCGCCCACCTATTCGCGGTCGGCCAAGGTGGACAACGACTGGGACGTGCAACGGGACCATGCCGACCTGCTCGAACTGGTTGCCGAGAATCTGGTCGCCGAGGGGGTGGTCTACTTTTCGACCAACTTTCGTCGGTTCAAGCTCGATGCCGAGCGGCTGGCCGCTCGGTACACCAGTCGCGAGATCAGCCGGCAGACGATTCCAGAGGATTTTCGTAACACGCGGATCCACCGAGCCTGGCGGCTGGTGAAGCAGACGTGACGGCGGTGAGAACGGCAGAGTCCAATCGAGGCAAAAAGCAGACGGCTTGGAATCGTTCACCACGAAGGCACGAAGGCAGGGCAGACTCGACGATGCGGTGGGAGCTACGGAAGAGGTCACTGGCCCTGGTGTTGATGATGGCCGCGTTATTGCTCGGCTGTCGGCCGGCGGTGCCTGATCGCGTGGTGGTCGTTTCGAGCCTGCCGCGGACTGGACCGGCCCGGCGGACGAGCGAGGCGATCGTTCGCGGGATCCGACTGGCCATTGATGAGGCTGGTGGCCGGGCCGGCCCCTTCAGGCTGGAATACCTCGATCTCGACAATGCCTCGGTGGCGGCGGGCCGCTGGACCAGCGAGGGCGAGGCGGCCAATGCCCGGCGGGCGGTTCACGATCCTGACGTCGTGGCTGTCATCGGGACGCTCAACTCAGCGGCAGCCCGGGTCTCGCTGCCCATCCTCAACTACGCCGATCTGCTGATGGTCTCACCAGCCAACACGGCCGTGGGCCTGACCAAGCCGGGGCTTGGACTGCCGGGCGAGCCGGCAATCTATCGCCCTTCCGGACGGCTCAACTATGTCCGGGTGATCCCTGCCGACGATGTGCAGGCAGTCCTGGCGGCTGACTGGGTCTTCGGCCGCGGGCTGCGGCGGATCTGCGTCGTCGATGACGGCGGGGTCTCCGGTCGTGGGGTCGCCAGCCTGTTCGCCGATCGCTGCCGGCAGCGGGGCATGACGGTGCTGCTGCACGAATCGATCGATCCGCAGGCGGCCGAGTTCCGCTCATTCGTCGCTGCGATCGCGGCCGCCGACCCCGACCTCGTCTATTTCGGAGGCAGTACCCTGAGCAAAGGCGGGCAGCTTGCCCGTGACCTGGCGGCGGCCGGCAGCGAGGCAGTGCTGCTCGTCCCCGACGGCTGCCTCAATCAGGCCTTTATCGATGCCGCTGGCCCGGCGGCGGTGGAGGGACGGTGCTTCGCCACGTTCGGTGGCCCGGCTCCCGATCGGCCCACCGTCCGCGGGGTCGCCTTTGTTGACGCCTACCGGCAACGATACGGCAGCCCACCCGAGCCCGCCGCCTTTTGTGGCTACGAGGCGGCAGGCGTCGTGTTGCGGGCGATCTCAGTGGCTGGCATCCGGGACCGCCGGGCCATCACCGCCGCAGCCTTGGCGCTCGCCGATTTCGACGGTGTCCTCGGCCACTGGAGCGTGGATGAGAATGGCGACCCAACGCCGCGGGAACTGTCGGTGAGTGTTGTCCGGGACGGTCGGTTCGTCCACGAGGAGACGATTCCCGCAACTGGCATGGGCGGTGGGCCGGGTGGTGGGTAAGACTCGCAGTGGCGACAATCGTCTGAACACTCCTCCGCAATCGGGTGCCGGTCTCACGTGAACCTCGTTTCCTTTCTGCAGCAGTGCCTTATCGGTCTCACCAGTGGTGGCTTTCTCGGCCTCATCGCCGTTGGCTACACGCTGGTCTACGGCACGGTCGGCCTGATCCATTTCGCCCATGGTGACGTGGTAATGCTGGGTGGCTGTCTGGCCGTGACGGCCCTGGCGCTGGCCGGCCCGCTGCCGCTGGAACCGCTGGCTGGCTGGCTGTTGGTCGTGGTGGTCGCCATCGGCTGCGGGTTGTTTTGTGGCTGCCTCAACGTCGCCATCGATCGGGTTGTCTACCGGCCGCTGCGGCAGGCCCCGCCCCTGGCGCCATTGGTCTCGGCCGTTGGCGTGTCGTTCATACTGATGAACATCGGCCTGCTCTGGATCGGTCCGACCGATCAGGCCTTTCCGGAGGTGCTGCCGACAGGCGATCGGCTTGCGGCTGGCGTCTGGCTGCCGACGGGTGATCTGCTGGTTTTGGCAATCGTCCTTCCTGCTTTGGGTGGACTGGCGGTGCTGCTGCGAAAAACCGGCTTCGGCCGTTCGCTGCGGTCGGTCGCGGCCGTTGCCCGGGCGGCGAGTCGGACGAGCGGTCCAGAGCGGTTTATCACCGGCACGTTTTTTCTGGGTGGCTTTCTCGGCGGGTTGGCCAGCGTTGCCGCCGGCATCCATGCCACCACCATCAATTACCAGCTTGGCTACCAGACCGGCCTTTATGCGCTCACCGCCGCAGTGCTGGGTGGGATCGGCAGCGTCCCAGGGGCGATTGTGGGGGGGCTGCTGGTAGGACTGGTGCGGTCCGTTTCTGTCGCCCTTGTCGGCCCCCGGTGGGCGGTTGCCACGGTCTTTCTGGTGCTGATTGTGGTGCTGGCCTTCCGCCCCCAGGGGCTTTTCGGCCGGCCAGTTGCAGCGGGGAGATCGTTATGAGGGCTGCCAATCAGCAGCTGTCCGGTCTGTCGCACTGGCTCACCAGCCACTGGGAACTGCCGACCTTCGGGCTGCTGGCCCTCACCCCTTGGGTGCTGGCCGACGCCTTCGGTGGCATCGGTGGCCCGCTGACATCGGTGCTGATCCTCTGCATCGCCGCCCTTGGCCTCAATGTCGTGGTCGGCTTTACCGGCCTGCTGCACCTGGGCAGCGCCGCCTTCATGGGGATCGGGGGGCTGTTGTTGGCCATTCTGACCGTTCCGACCAACCCACTCGAGATCGGCTTTCTGCCAGCCGTGGTGGCCAGTGTGCTGATCACCGCCGCGGTCAGTGGGCTGCTGGCCGCGGCGACACTCCGGCTGCGGAGCGACTCGCTCGCCGTCGTCACGCTTGGCTTTGGCGAAGTGGTTCGGGCGTTGCTGGGCAACCTGGAGCAGGTCACCGGAGGCATGCAGGGGCTCAGTCCGGTTCCACCGCCGGGGGCGGGGCTGACGCTTGCAGGCATCGACCTGGGCCGGGCATTTGTGATCGATCCCCGCTGGTTCTACTGTCTCACCCTCGGCTGCCTCGTCGCCGTGGTGCTGGCGCTCCGCCGGCTTGAGCAGTCGGCGATCGGTCGGGACTGGATCGCCTTTCGGGAGGATCCGGTGGCGGCGGCAACCCTGGGGATTTCCAATACCCGCGTCCGTCTTTCAGCGTTTGCCATTGCCGCTGCGATCACCGGGCTGGCTGGCTGCCTTTCGGCGGCCAACCTGGGTACGACCGGTGATCCCCACAGCTACGGCTTCGGCCGTTCCGTGGCGATTCTCTGCGCCGTCATGCTCGGCGGCCTGGGGAGCCTGCCGGGAACACTGCTGGGGGTAGCCATCCTTTTCGGCCTCGACATCGTGGTGATTCCGGCGGCCGATGCCTGGCTGCAGCAGCTGCAGCCGTGGTCCTTGGCCGCCGGCCCGCTGACCCTGGGGAGTTGGCGGCTGGCACTGGTTGGTCTTGCTTTGATCGTGATGATGCGGTTTCGTCCGGAGGGACTTCTGCCCTCGCGCCGGCTCGTGGCTGAACTCCATGAGGCCCGCCGATGAGCCGCTGGCGTCCCCGACCCCGTCGCGGTGGTGCGGCGGCCCCCGCTGACATCCCTCTGCTCGATATCGATCGGCTGACGGTCAGGGTTGGCTCGACCGTAGCGGTGCGGGATCTTGAACTCGACGTCTCCGAGGGCGAGGGAGTTGCGGTGCTTGGCCCAGGGCACACGGGCAAGGCGGCAATGCTCGACTGCATCGGGGGGCTGCGGACTGCTGCGTCGGGATCGGTGCGGCTCGATGGGCACCGGCTCAAGCGACCATTCACGGCGGCGACCTTCTGGCTGGTGCTCGCCAGCGGTCTGCTCATCGGTCTCCTGACTGCGGCTGCTGCGGTCGATGTCGACAGCCTCTGGCTGGCGGTTGTCAAACGAGGGCTGGCAGTCGATGAACCTTTCACGCCGGCAACCTTGGCCAGCCGCCTGCGAAGCTACTTCCGGGCGGAACTGGCGATCGACAGACTTGCCAATCACTGGCGGATTGTCACCGCCGATGGCCGCGAGGTGCTGGCGGTCCGCCGCGAGTTGGACGAGGCCCGTGAACTCCGGAACCAACTTCAGGCAGCGGTGACTGCACGTCGGATCGGACCGGCAACTGTTCCCGATCTGAGTGATCTGGTGGGAGATGCCAATGAGCAACGAAGGCTTCTGCCACTCGACTCGGCGACACTCGACCGACTCGCCGCCGGCAAGCGTTCGGTCAGGCTGCGGGGCTGGATGGCACTGGCCGTCGGCATGGCACTCGGCATCGCCATGGCCCTCGCGGTCTGGCAGCAGGGCCGGCGGTCGCCGCAGGTGGCCGCCCGCGCGGGCGTGGCCCGTACCTTCCGTCAGCCGCGGATTTTTCCGGCGATGACGGCCGAGGAGAATGTGCTGGTGGCGGCGGAGCAGGCTCCTCCAAGCGGGGGCTGGCGGAACTGGTGGTCGTCGGCGGCCGCCGACCGGACCGCCGAACTGCTTGCCTTCGTCGGCCTAAGCGAACAGGGGCAGCGTCAGGCTGTCGACCTGTCAGCGGTGGAACAGCGGCGGCTCGAACTCGCCCGGGCCCTGGCGATCGCCCCCCGGCTGCTGCTGGTCGACGAGCCGGAGGGTGGGCTCACGGCGGCGGAGCAGCAGGCACTGGCCGACCTGTTGGCGGCGGTTCGCCGGCAGGGGGTTTCGTTGTTACTCACGGCTTCGACGGCCGGCCCGTTGACAGCGATCTGTGACCGGGTCGTTTCGCTGGAGCGGTGGCGGAAGGTACCGGACGAGTCACGGGTTTGACGCCGCCGGCCGGAATTTGCCCAATGCCCTCTCGCTTGACCTTCGTTCCGGCCATTCAGGCCTGCGTTCACTGCCTGTCCGCTGCGCTTCGCCCTCCAGGCTGCGGTTGCTTCCGGAGCACGCTCGAGGGCATTGGGCAACCCCTCCCTCTTCTGCTCCATTGCGTCACCGGAAGCATGGGAGTGGGAGTTCTGATGTTGCGGCTTCGCGGCGAGCAGCAAAAAACCCCCTGCTTCAAAGCCCGAAGCGCAAGCTGAGGGAAATCGCGTGTGTGATCCCAGAAACGCATTCCCTCGGCTCGCGGCTCGGGCATTCAGCAGTTCGGTTCCGCTCAGCCCACCATCAAAAAGCGGAAGCGGCCGGACCGGCAGGAAGTCTGACCTTGCCTGAGCATTTTCAGTTGCTGCCACGAATGAGCTCGAGGATCGCCGCGCCGTGATCGGCCAGTCGCTTTTCACCGATGCCCTTACAACGGAGCAGCGCGGCGGGAGAATCGGGCTGCTCACGGGCGATCGAGCGAAGCGCCTTGTCATCGAGAATGGTCCAGGCCGGCTTGCCGCGGCTTTCGGCCACCCGCCGTCGCCATTGCCGGAGCCGTTCGAACAACTCGCGATCGACTCCCTCCCAGTCGTCGGCCTCACTGCGGGAGCGGGTCGCTTTTTTCAGCCGGGGCTCTAGCAGCACCACCTCACGCTGGTCCCGCAGCACCTCCCAGGACCGGGCATTGAGGGTTACCACGGGCCGGTCGCCCCCACTGCGGGAAAGATATTCCTGGTCAAGCAACTGATGCACCAGGTTTTCGCAGGTCCGCTGATCAAGATCGGCCAGCAGGCCGTAGGTCGACAGCCGTTCGTGCCCGTACCGCTGGATCGCGGCGGTTTTCGCCCCCCGCAACACCTCGCTGACATGCCGGACTCCGAACCGCTCACCAACGCGGGCGACGCAGGAGATGACCTTCTGGGCCGTCACGTGGCTGTCCGGCAGATTCTGCGTCTCACCCAGGCAGATGTCGCAGCCGCCGCAGTTGGCAGTCGCATATGCCTGGCCAAAGTATTCCGACAGGGCCGCGTGCCGGCAGCGGGCTGCTTGGGCATACCGCCGCATCTGATGGAGGTGCTCAAGCTGGCCGGCGATGAACCGCTCAACCTGTTCCTGATCGAGTTCAGAGGACTCGCTGCCACGACGGATGAGTGACTCCCAGCTGAAGACATCGGCCGATGAATAAAGCAGCACGCATTCAGCGGCCAGTCCGTCACGGCCAGCCCGGCCGGTTTCCTGCTGGTAGGCCTCGAGGCTTTTGGGCAGCGCGGTGTGCAGCACCAGCCGGACATTCGACCGGTCAATGCCCATGCCAAAGGCAACGGTTGCCACCACGACGTCGATCGTCTCCTTTGCAAAGGCCTCCTGGGTGCGGTGCCGCTGGTTGGACTCGAGGCCTGCATGGTAAGGGTGGGCCAGCAGGCCGGCGGCCGTGAGCCGGGCCGCCAGTTCTTCGGTCTCCCGCCGGGAGATGCAGTAAATGATCGAGGCCTCGCCGGCGTGGCGGCCAAGCACTTCAAGGGCCTGCCTGGTCTTGTCCGTCCGTGGCACCACCCGGTAGGTCAGGTTGGGCCGATCGAAGATTCCGACAAGCGTCTCTGGATTCCGCAGGTGCAACTGGCTGGCGATATCCTCCCGAACCCGGGGCGTGGCCGTGGCGGTGAAGGCGTGCATGCTCGCCTGCGGAAACCGTTCACGGAGGGCCGCCAGCTGCCGGTATTCGGGCCGGAAGTCATGGCCCCACTGGCTGATGCAATGGGCCTCATCAATGGCGAATCGCTGCACGCCAACCGCAACCAGGCTGTCGAGCAGTCCGGTGCCGAAAAGCCGCTCCGGCGCGGTGAACAGCAGCCTGAGTTCACCCGCTCGCAGCCGGTCATAGATCTGCCGTCGCTCAGGCAGCGACAGGCCACCATGAATCGCCGCGGCGGGGTAGCCGATCCCCTCGAGCGAATCGACCTGATCCTTCATCAGCGAGACCAGCGGTGAGACGACAACATCGGTGGTTTCGCTCAGCAGTGGCGGCAATTGGTAGCAGAGGCTTTTGCCTCCGCCGGTTGGGAGCACGACCAGCGAGTCACGACCGGCGACCGCCGCGGCGATTGCCTCGGCCTGGAGGGGCCGGAGGGTGTCGAAGCCCCACCAGGTCTGCAGCGTGTCGCGGATGGCAGCAGTGAGCCCACCCGCAGAGGAGTCGGGCGACGGGAACACCTCAGCTGCCTCGTCTGCCTGCATTGCCGTGAAAGATTCCTTGGACCACCGGTCCTGCGGGGCGAGCCGGCCGTGCAAATCCCGCGATGGCCCCGGCGGCGACCGCGGGCGATCGATCGCTTGCACGGGACATTGCCAAAAAACCGGGATTTTCAGGGATCGCCAATCGCCACGTCCTGCGGCGGCGGCCCTCCTTCAAATTTCACGCGGCAGAATAGCATCTCGGCAATGAAAGCGGGTGGGCGGCACTTCAGGGGCAAAAAACTCTGGGACGAACTGTCGAAAAACCTGTCTTGATCGGTGCCGGGCGGATTGGGAGAGTCCGTCGCGATGCTCCACCAGAACTCTCCGATCGACGCTGCCGTCCCGCTGCCGCGGGCGGGTCGCTTCCGGCATGCCCTCGTGGCAGGTCTGGTGCTGTGTGGTCTGCTGACAAGAGCCGCGGCCGATCCACCGCTTGAGCCGGAACGGCAGCAATCCATTCCGGCAGGTTCCGATGGCATGTTCCTGCCGGCGGCCGACGGCTCCAAGCTCTGGGAGCGGACGCTCCGCACGATTGCTGCCGACTGGCCGGTGGTGCGGACCGTGCCCCCTGACTTTGCGGTCATTCCACCCCGGGCGGGCCGAATCGAATCGGCCTGGGTTGAGCCGCCAGCGGCACCGAGCCGGACCGGTCTGCCCGCCGGATCAACCTGGCCCCCCCAACGCCAGCGGGTGGTGGTCCAGGTGATGCCAGCAGCCGGTGGAGCCTGGATTGATGCGGTGGTCGAAACCCAGTCGCTCGATGACCTCGATGCCAGCCTCTCACCTGATCGGGTGAGTCTGACGGGAGGCTGGGAGACAGCGATGCAGGGCGAGACTGCGGCCAACGTGACCACCATGCTTGCGGCCCGGCTCGCGCCTGATGCCGATCCGATCTATGCCCTGCCGCCCCCACCGGAACTGCTCGCGGCTTCGCGGCCGGCCGTCCCCTGGGCTGACAGCCGGCTCCCCCGGCTTTCACGGGCCGGCCACAAGGTCTGGCAGGACTATAAAAATTTCTATCAACCCGATCGGCTGGTCTGCCTCACGGCCGCCTTTGGGGCCGGTGCCCTGATGGCCAACACCGGATTTGACACCACGATGCAGGACGCCTGGCAGACCGGGGTACGACCGACCGAACTGGGCACCTTCTTCTCGGGCTGCAAGGACATCGGCGAGGGCCGCTACACGCTGCCGATCTTCGCCACCGCTGCTGCCACTGGGCTGCTGCTCGAGGGCCGGCCGGTCGGTGACGCCCTCGGCGGCTGGGGATCCCGCAGCCTGCGGATCTTCGTGGTTGGCGCCCCACCGCTCTATGTGCTGCAGTATGCCACCGGGGCGTCCCGGCCGGGCGAGACGAGTGCCGGCAGTGACTGGAAGTTTTTCCAGGACTACAACGGCGTCAGCGGCCACGCGTTCGTCGGCGCGATTCCGTTTCTCGCGGCGGCCGACATGGTGGAAAGCCCGCTGGCCAAGGGCACACTCTACGTCTGCTCGACTTTTGTGGGCTTCTCCCGGATGACCGACGACGCCCACTACCCCTCGCAGATTTTTCTGGGCTGGTACCTCGCCTGGGCGAGTTCGCTTGCGGTCAGCCGCACGGAGCATCACTTTGCTGGCATGGAGGTGCGGGTGGTGCCGTTGCCGATTGGTGATCAGGGGGGCATGGGGGTGGAGGCCCGCTGGTAGCGGCCAACGTTCACGCCGCGATTAGCGAAGACACCCGTTCGGCGGTGCCCCCGCCCGCTCGCTGGACGTTCACTCCGGCCATCCAAGGCCTCCGTTCACTGCACGGCCGCGGCGCTTCGCCATCCTGGCTTCGCTTGCGTCCATAGCCCACTCGGGGCAGGGACACCGCCTCACTCGTCACCACCGTCACCCCACCAGAATCCGGCAGCGGCCGGACCAGCAGGGCCTCTGACAAAGCTCAGCGTTTTCAGCACCGGCTTGCCTCCAGCATCCGCCACTCGGCTCGCTTGACTTTTCAGGCCCAGTGTCCTTGAACGTGTCTGTGGGGATTC
Source organism: uncultured Pirellulales bacterium (assembly GCA_965662195.1). Lineage (GTDB taxonomy): Bacteria > Planctomycetota > Planctomycetia > Pirellulales > UBA1268 > UBA1268. The sequence goes on along the minus strand of CBFIHA010000046.1, from coordinate 11,788 downwards.
CATTTTTTTCGGAGGAATTGAAATGTCTATCGGTACATCAGGTGGGAGTCGAACAGCCCGGCCGCGGAGAGTCGCGTCGGGTTTTACGCTGATCGAGCTCCTCGTCGTCATCGCCATCATCGGCGATGGAAAATAATGTCTCGACGGGCAATCACCCCAAGTCGATGATTGCGGATTATGTCGCCATCGCTGGGACAGTGAATAACTTCGGGGGCAATGGCAGCACGACCGAAATAAGCGGCTACTACGCGTCAATCGGCACCAATGGTGTGCTCGGGCTTAAGTCAAAGATTCGCCATCAAGACATTACCGACGGCAGCAGCAAAACCATGATTGTGAGCGAGGTTGGTAACTACCTGACGGATCCGTCAACCGGCAATCAATTTGATGCCCGCCCAGGTGCAACATACGGATTTGCGATTGGCTCCAGAGCGCAAGCTAGTTACTCGCAAGTCGCCTGGAACACCACCACGCTCCGCTATGCAATCAACCGGCTGGAAATGGCGAATGATCGCAGTAACGGCAACACGACTGCCTTCGGTGGTAATACCATTGTGCTTCGGTCTGCCCACCCCGGAGGCGTGCTTGCAGCTTTTGCCGACGGCTCGGTACGGTTCATGAATGAGACGACAACCGTCGAGGTCCTCGGCAGACTTGGTGCTCGCAACGACGGGCTGCCGACACCGAATTGAAAACGAAGGGCCAGTAGGCCTGTTTGGTTTTCAGCAAGAGCCTTGCCGGAAGCCAGGAAAGGATATCAATCTGGGACTTCCTTCACGGCATCAGGTCTTCTGCTCGTCTTCGTACAACGCGTCTCCCCGATCAGCTAGCCCTCCCGTCACCTTGCGTTCGGTGACATCCCGCTCAAAGAGATTGTTATGAACCCTCTTCGTTGGCTCTGTGGCCTGCTTTTGATCGCTGCTGTTCTGATAGTGGGATGTGGTCGCGGCACGAAGCGCACGTTCGAAGACCGCAACATGGTCGAGGGAACCGTGACGCTCGATGGCAGCCCGCTGGCTGAGGGCCGAATCCTGTTTGAATCGCCGGAGGACGCTGTGATTGGAGCTCCACCGGGGTCAGGCACAATCAGTCAGGGACAGTACCGTGTCTCCGTATCGATGGGAACAAAAACGGTACGGATCTTCGCTCCGAAGGTAGTTGGCGAAGGCGATGAAATGGGGATCGCTCCCGCCAAGGAAACGATCCCAGCCCTCTACAACAGAGATTCGGTGCTCGAGGCCACAATCTCCGCCGATGGGCCCCGTACCTTCGACTTTGACCTCTCCACCTCCGCAGATAAGCCGCCTCGCCGCCGCCGCTAACGCGGCCAAGGCCCATGGGCGGCTTTCTCCACGGACCACTAGTCCCGGCGGACGGCAGTGATGGCGGCCGAGGCTGCTTCCGGGGTGACTCCGGCGGTCAGTTCGACGTGCCCAATACGGTCTGGCAGGACGAACCGCAACTGCCCGTGCAGCGTTTTCTTGTCCCGGGCCATGATCGCCAGCAAGTGGTCGTCACTGATGCCTGTAAGTGTCTCAGTGCTCACCGGCAGGTCGAGCTGCTCAAGCAGCCGGAGCTGCCGGTCGGCCACGCTTTCGTCAATCCGGCCAAGGGCACAGGCCAGCCGGGCTGCGGCCACCATGCCGAGTGACACCGCCTCGCCGTGCAGTAGGGTGCCGTAACCAGTCGCCGTCTCGAAGGCATGGGCGAAGGTATGCCCGTAGTTCAGGCAGGCCCGCAGGCCGGTCTGTTCCCGTTCATCCCGTTCCACGACATAGGCTTTGAGTGCCGCCGACCGGTGAACAACTTCGACAATGGCTGCCGGCTCACGGGCGACAATCGCGGTGGTGTTGGACTCGAGCCAGGCGAAGAACTCGGCGTCCAGAATCATGCCGTACTTCACCACCTCAGCCAGGCCGCTGGTGAACTCACGGCCCGGCAGCGTCGCCAGCGTGTCGATGTCGGCAAGCACCCCTTGGGGCTGCCAGAACGCGCCAACCAGATTCTTGCCCGCCGCCAGATTGATGCCGGTCTTGCCGCCGATGGCACTGTCAACCTGGGCGACCAGCGTGGTCGGTAGCTGCCAGCAGGGGATCCCCCGGGCGAAGCCGGCAGCGACAAAGCCGGCCAGATCACCGACCACACCACCACCGAGGGCGACGATCACCGTCTGGCGGTCGACGCCACGCTGCGCCAGCGCCTCCCAGAGTCGGCCTGCCTCAGCCAGCGACTTCGATGCTTCACCTGCCGGCACCGTGAGCAGATCGGATGCGAGGCCGGCCTGCTCCATGCCATCCACGACGGCGGTGGCATGAGGTTCGACCACAGCCTCATCGACGATCATTACGGCCCGCCTCCGACCGGCCGCCGCCAGCAACGAGCCGAGCCGGCCCAGGATGCCGCTGCCGACATGGATGCAATACGAGCGGTCGAGCGGGGGCGAACCGGAACCGTCGAGCCGCAAGGATATGGTGCGATCGTCCACGTCAGCCTGCCGCCACGCGTTCGACATCGTCGGGCGTTACTGTGATGACGCGGGCAAACCCGGTGTGCTGGCGAATGTAATCGAGCTCGGCCGCATCGGCGGGGGCCGCATGCAGGAGCGTTTCGACCCGGCTGCGGTCAGCCTCCGACCAGTCCTCGTAGTCGTCCGTCCAGACGGTCTGCTGCTCCACGACAAGGGCTTCACGGTACGGGTCGAACTGGTTGGGCATCGGGCCAATCCTTGCAAGAAAGTCGAAAGCGAAACCGGACGGTGAGCCGCCCATCGGCTGCAGTATACAGTGGTATGATCGGGCGACTGGCTGGCCCCGGTGATGTTCCCCTTTCAGGATGTTTTTGTGGTCCGTCCAAACCCCGGTTCTCTGCTGGTTGTCTCCCTCCTCAGCCTCGGTCTGGCCGCCGCCGCCACCGGTATCTGGTTTCAGTGGCAGCAGACGCGGCGATGTCTCGGCTTTTATGGAGTCGATAATGTGGGGAGAATTTCGCGGGCTCCACAGGTGGAACTCTGGCTGCTCAAGCAGCCTCCAGGCAGCGAGCATACCGGCCGGCTGCGGGCTGGTCGCCGGTTCGACATCTCCGATGCCAAAGGGCTCGTCCATCTCCGTCGCGGCCTGGTTGAGGATGCCAACTTTGCCTGGGAATCGGTAGCGACCGAGCGAGGCCCGCAGCCCGATGCCAGCTGGGATATCGCTTTCGTGTTTGCCGACGATGCTCCGGACGGCGGTGGCCGCTCGCTGCTGGCAGTCGATTTTGGAAGCCAGCCGGGTGAGGCCCAACTGACCGTCGTTGGCCGACCCGGTCGTGTCACCCTGGGGAGGATGGCGAAGGGACTGCGGGACTGGGTAAGGGCGACCCTCGCGGCAGCGGGAATACCGGCCGTACCCGGTGGCGAACCGGCCGGCTGAAAACAGGTCTTTTGCCGGTCGGCCTGCGGGGACTATCGTCTTGCCGGTTCCCAGGTCACCGCTGCGCCGGCTCATGGGTGGTGCAGCGGCCGATTCCTCGCCCGAAAGGCCCTGAAGGCAATGCGCTCAATCGCAGTCGCGAATCAAAAGGGGGGCGTTGGTAAGACAACCACCTCGGTCAACCTGGCGGTTGCGTTGGCCCGCAGCGGCCACCGGGTCTGCCTGATCGATCTCGACCCTCAGGCCCATGCCACCCTGCATGTCGGGGTGACCCCGGGGGAGCATCCCTGCACAGCCTATGATGTGCTCGCCGAAGGCCGGCCACTGGCCGCGGCCCTCGTGCCAGCGGGGGAGAATCTCTGGCTCGTGCCCTCGCACCTCGATCTCTCGGCGGTCGAGGTTGCTCTGGCGAATCGGCCCGGCCGCGAGGCGATGCTGCGGCAGCGGCTGAGAGCCGATCCCGCCTTTGGTGGCACCGCCGCGTCGGGAGGTCCGCAGGCAACCCTGCCGCTCCCTTTTGATTTCCTGGTGATTGACTGTCCGCCGTCGCTCGGGCTGCTGTCACTCAACGCCATGGCGGCGGTTGACGAAGTGCTGCTGCCGCTCCAGCCGCACTTTCTGGCCCTGCACGGGCTGAGCAAACTGCTGGAGACCATTGAGCTGGCAGCCGATCACGTTAATCCGCGGCTGCGGTTGTTGGGCGTGGCTTTTTGCCTCTACGAGGCGGGGACACGGCTGGCTGGCGAGGTCGGCCGGGATGTGGAGGCGTTCTTTGCCGAGGCCGGACAGGGTCATCCGGCTTGGCGGGATGCCCGGGTATTCCAGACGAAAATCCGCCGCAACATCCGGCTGGCCGAGGCACCGAGCTTCGGCCAGTCGATCTTTGACTACGCTGCCGACTCACACGGCGCGGCCGATTATCGTGGGCTGGCTGACGAGGTGGCCGCGACAGTGCTGCCGGCCCGGCAGCCGGTCGCCGGCACCGCGGTCGAGCAGGTGGCGTGAGCGGTAAGGGTGGCCGCCCGGTGCCGGTGGTCGCAGCCGGAATTTGGTTTTTCAGATTTGGCGGTCGTGCCCCGACCTGCGAAACTGAAGATGGTTGTTGGTTCAGGGCTGACGACCGGGCCGTGATTCGGAGGGTGTAATGCTGCAGCCGGACAGTGGGTGGTTGGTTGCGTTGGGGTTGGTCGGGCGGACCTTCCTGGTCGGATTGCTGCTGGCCACTGGCGGAAGCGTGTCGGCTGACGACGGCTTTCGTCGGCTCGGCAGGGGTGTCCTCACGGTCGTGCCGCCGGATCGCTCGGTCGATGATGTCTCGCAGCGGTTTGACCTGCATGAACTGGCCCAGGGCCGGGGCGAGGCCTGGGATCCCGACCATGCCCCGTCGCACGAAACCTTGCTCGGCATGGCTCGGGACCGCCAGTTCCTGCGGGATATCTGGTGCCTCGAGTTTGCCTACAAGCCGCCCCGGATGATCGAGGTTGAACTGCTCAGCGAGGACCTCACCCTCACCCGACAGCGAGTCTGGTATCTGGTCTATCGGGTCCGCAATCTTCTGCCGGTGGAGGTGGAAGATGAGCCACCGCAGCCCGGGTCGGGCCGCCGGATTGTGTTTCCGCAGGATAAGGACGGCCGCGAGGACCTGACGAGTCCGCAGACCGAACCGGTCAATCTGCCAATCCGGTTTGAGCCGCAGTTCATCTTCGAGACCCACGAAGCCCTCACCCGCGGCGAGGGCCTGCTCGAGCATCGCGATTTTCTCGATCGGCTGGTGCCAACGGCGCTGGAGCCGATCAGCCGGCGGGAGAAGATTCCGCTGGATGAACTCCACGACAGTGTCAGCATCGGTGAGCGGCCGATCCTGCCGGGAGAGGAACGCTGGGGCGTGGCGGTCTGGCCGGGCATCGACCCTCGGATCGACTTCTTCACCATCTTTGCCTACGGCCTGACCAACTCACTGAAGTGGCGGCATGATGCCGAACTGGTGACCGATATCGAACACGCCCCAAAATATGAGCGGCGGCAACTGGAGTGCCTGCGGCTCGACTTCTACCATCCCGGTGATGGAGTCGGTGACAGTTCCGCTGAGGTGCAACTGGCCCATGCCGGGATGTTTGAGCAGCTCACGCTCGGTTCGCGGCTGCTGGAAGCGGCCAGCCGGGCGGAGCTGACCCGGGCTGAGCACATCGAGGGTGTCCGGCAGCTGGGCGTGCGGTGGCAGGATTTTCTCGAGCCCGAGGAAAAGGGTGAGGAGTGGCAAGGAGGGGCGGGGCTGGCGCCAGTGGAATTGTTCGCCACCACCTTGGCGAAGATTGAGGATCCGGCCCAGCGCGAGACGCTGGTGCGGGCCTTTTTGGGTGAACAGGCGATCGGTTGGATGGAGGAACTGGTGCGGGCGGTCGCCGGTCCGGTCTCGTCTGAGGCTGACGCCCGCCGGCGGGCAGCACTCGCCGCGGTCGAGCTGACGCCCGAGGAAATCCTTGAGTCGCCGCTGCTCGGCTTTGCGGCCATCATCCGGAGCCTGGAGGCGGCCCCCGACATGAAAACCCGCCGCGAGGGAGCGGCCCAGTTTTTTGGGCCGGCCGCCAGGCGGGTCGACGACATTGCCCACGAGGTGGCAATTGCCCGGACCGCGGCCCTGCTGAAATTGCTGGGAGTTGACGAGGTAGACCTGCAGCAAGTGGGCGTCCGCCGGGCCCTGGAGTTCATCCTGCCGAACCTGACGACCGCGGCCAATCCTGCCGAGGACGACCCTGGACGGGTCGTGCCCCGGGACGAGGCGGAGCAGGCGCTGCTGCTGCGGGGGCTGTTCGGCCACGAGGGGCCGGAACTCTTCCGGCGGGCCCAACAGGCGACCGAGGGCGAAGACTACCGCTGGCTCTTCCGTGAGACCCGGCGGAAGGATATCCTGTAGGGCTCGGGCGGAGCGGCCCCGGCGGAAGTCGGCCGGCTGCTTTCGCTCATCCAAACTGTCAGTGAGCGAGGAAGCGAAAATGGCCCATAAAAAAGGACAGGGATCGAGCCGTAACGGTCGCGATTCAAACGCCCAGCGTCGGGGTGTCAAGCGGTTCGGTGGTCAGGCCGTGCGGGCTGGCAACATTCTCGTCCGTCAGGTCGGCACCCGGTTTCATCCCGGTGCGAACGTCGGCATGGGCACTGACTACACCCTCTTTGCCCTGTCTGACGGCGTTGTCCGGTTCGACCGCGAGGGCCGCCGGGTAAATATTGATCTGGCTGCCAACTAACGGTCACTCTCGACCCGGGCAGGAAATCCGCCTGCGTCGGCCACCGAGGCCATCTCGTGTTTGTTGATCGCGTTCAAGTCGAGGTGGCTGCCGGCAACGGTGGCAACGGCATCGTCAGCTTTCGTCGCGAGAAATACGTCGCCCGCGGCGGCCCCGACGGCGGTGATGGCGGACACGGCGGCAGCGTGATTCTCCTGGCTGAGGCCGGTGTCGATTCGCTGACCGGGCTGGCCCATCGCAAGCAGTGGCGGGCCGACCACGGCCGACCGGGCGGACCTCATAATCGGCAGGGCCGCTCGGCTGGCGACCTCACGCTGCTGGTGCCGCCGGGCACGATTGTCATTGACGACAGCAGCGGCCTGGAACTCAAGGACCTTGCCCGGGTGGGAGACAAAATAGTCGCCGCCAAGGGCGGCCGCGGGGGCCGCGGCAATGTTCACTTCAAGTCGTCGGTCAATCGGGCTCCTCGTGAGTCGACCGCTGGTGAGCCTGGTGAATCAAGAAGGCTCACCCTCGAGTTGAAGGTGATCGCCGACGTCGGGCTGGTCGGCCTGCCAAACGCCGGGAAGAGCACGCTGTTGTCCAGGCTCTCCCGGGCCCGGCCGGAAATTGCCAACTATGCCTTCACCACCAAGGCGCCGATGCTTGGAATGGTCGAAGTGTCTCCCGACCGCAGCTTCGTACTGGCCGACCTGCCTGGGCTGATCGAGGGGGCCCACGCCGGGGTCGGCCTCGGCCACGAGTTTCTCCGGCATGTCGAGCGGGCGGGCATTCTCGTGCATGTGGTTGAGCCGCTCCCGGCCGACGGCAGCGACCCCGTGGCCAATTATCGGCAGATCAGGCAGGAACTGCGGCTGTATGATGAATCATTGGGGGTGCGGCCCGAAACAGTTGTTGTCAGTAAGGCCGAACTGCCGGGGGCCGAGGAGGTTCGGGAGCGGCTGGCGGCGGAGACAGGGCTCAACGTGCTGGCGGTCAGTGCTGTCACGGGGCAGGGGCTCGACCGCCTGTTGGCCGCCGTGACGCGGCTCCTTGATCAGGCTGCCGAGGGTTGAGGGGAGGTAAGCGATCATGGCAACGACCCAGCACGCACGCAGCGGCGGCGTTCCGACCCTCGCGGTGGCCGACGTCGGAAATTCACGGATCAAACTGGCGGTTGTGACTGAGGCCGGCTCCGGGCTGCCGCAGATCGAGCAGCGGCATGACCTCGACAGCCACAGCTTTGCCTGCGATGAGTTCGAGGGCTGGCTGATGACGGCGGCGCCGGCTGATGTCACGGTCTCGATCGCCAGCGTCTATGACGCTGCCGCCGCCCGCCTGGAGGCGGCAATTGCCGGGGTCAGTGCCACCCGGCACCGCCCGGTTCACCAGCGACGGGTGCGGTTTGCCGACCTGCCGATCGCGGTCGATCTGGCCACGCCGGAGCGGGTTGGGATCGACCGGCTGGCGGCAGCCGCCGCCGCCTGTCAGCTGAAGGCTGCAAACAGGGGCTGCGTGGTGATCGACTGTGGCACAGCGGTTTCAGTCGATGCGGTCTCGGCTGACGGTAGATTTCTGGGCGGGGCAATCCTGCCCGGACCGGCCCTGATGGCCCGCTCGCTCGCCGACGGCACAAGCCTGCTGCCCGAGGTGGCGGCGTTGGGCGAGGCGCCGCCTCCGGACATGCCGGGTCGGTCGACGAGCGAGGCGATCGCCGCCGGCATCGGGTTCGGGATTCGCGGCGCGGTTACCAGGCTGGTCGAGGAGGCCCGCCAAGCAGTCGGCGGTGATGCCGAGGTGTTCCTCACCGGAGGCTGGCGGGCCGCTATCCGTGGGGAACTTGCCGGTGTCGTCGAGATGGCTGATCTGGTGCTTGCCGGAATTGCACTGGCGGCTGTGCGGCCGCCGCCGCAGTGACACGTTCCTTCTCGGCGGCAGTCGGGTACACTGCGGCGACAATTCAATTGTGTTCCGTCCCCTGCGGCTGTTGCCCGTGACCGAATCAGACTCTCCAGCTGTACGTGAAAACCGCCGAGGGCGTGACCTGGCGGTGACGATTGCCCGGGTGCTTGAGGAGACCCGGGGGCGTGACATTCGGGTGCTCGACCTGCGGCGGGTCACCGAGGTTTTCGATTATTTCGTGCTGGCGACCGGTTCCAGCCGCCGTCAGATGCACGCCCTGGCTGATGAGGTCGAGCGGGTCATCAAGGACGAGTTTGGTGACACCAAGCGGGGGATCGAGGGCTACGACGAGAGCCGCTGGATCGTGCTCGACTTCGGTGACGTCGTGGTGCATCTGTTCGATGCGGATGCCCGCAATTACTGGGATCTTGAGCAGCTCTGGAGTGATGCGGTGCCGGTGGTGCTGCCTGCGGCGGCTGAGGGTGGGTGAACAGCTTGACGATCCCCGCAGTGAACACCGATCCAGCCGCCGTCACCGACTTTCGGGCCGCTTTCCGGGAACGCATGGCAGGTGTCCTAAAGGCTGCTGTCAGCGCCGGTGAGTTGCCGATTGAGATCGGGGAGATTCCGGGCCTGCTCGAACTTGTTCGTGAGACGACCGAGGCGAAATTTGGCGACTACACGGCCACCCTGGCGATGCCACTGGCCAAGCGCACCGGGGCGAAGCCCCGCGATCTGGCTGAGCGGCTGATCGCACGGCTCAATAGCGACACCACCTTTGCGGGATTGTTCGATCCGGTCGCCGGGCCGGTCGGTCCCGGCTTCATCAACGTCCGGGTCCGCGATGACACGCTGGCCCGAGGCGTGGCCGCCGCCTGCGGGGATGCCCGGCTGGGCGTGACGCCGGTGGCCCGGCCCGAGACGATCGTGCTCGACTATTCCTCGCCCAACGTGGCCAAGCCGATGCATGTCGGCCACATCCGCTCGACCGTCATCGGTGATGCCCTCGCCCGCATCCTCCGCTTCCGCGGCCATCGGGTCATCACTGATAATCATTTGGGCGACTGGGGCACCCAGTTCGGCATGATCCTCTGGGGCTGGAAGCACTGCCGCGACGAGGCGGCCTATGCCACCGACCCGACTGCCGAGCTGGGCCGGCTCTACCGGCTGGTTCGCAAGGTGGCCGATGCCAGGCCGGAGGAACTGGCGGCCGATCCGGCGGCGGCGGCACTGGCGGCGGCCCATCCCGAGGCGGGCCGCGAGGTGCTGCTCGAGACCGCGAGGCTGCATGAGGGGGACGAGGAGAACCGCCGGCTCTGGGAAGAGTTCATGCCTTCCTGCCGGCGGGAGATTGAGCGAATCTACGGTCGGCTCGACGTGACCTTCGACCACACGCTGGGGGAGAGCTTCTTCCAGCCGCTGCTGGCCGGGGTGGTTGAGGACCTGACCGCCGCCGGCCTCGCCCGGGAGAGCCGAGGAGCGATCGGTGTCTTTCTGGAAGGCCAGGAGACGCCGCTGCTGATTCGCAAGGCCGACGGGGCGTTTTTGTATGCGACCACCGACCTGGCGACGATTCGCTGGCGGGCTGAGCATTGGCAGCCTGATCGGATTTTGTATGTCGTTGATCACCGGCAGAGCCAGCACTTCCAGCAGGTCTTTGCCACTGCCCGGGCCTGGGGCTGCCGGGCGGCGGAGCAAGTGGCGAGCATGAAGCTTGTCCATGTCGCCTTCGGCACCGTGCTGGGTGAGGATGGCAAGCCGTTCAAGACCCGAGCGGGCGACACCGTCGGCCTCGAGGCCCTGCTTGACGAAGGGGTGGCCCGGGCCCTGGCGATTGTCGGAGAAGGGGAGCATGTCCGGCAGGGAATGGACGAGACTCAGCGGCAGGAGGTGGCCGAAGCGGTCGGCATCGGAGCGATCAAGTACGCCGATCTTTCGCAGAACCGTACGACCGACTACGTCTTCAGCTTTGACAAGATGCTCGAACTCAAGGGCAACACCGCCGCCTACATGCAATATGCGGTGGCTCGGGTCGAGGGCATTGCCGGCCGGGGCGGGATCGACCGCGAAGCCCTCCGGCAGCAGGTGGCGGCCGATCCAGCCAGCATCGAACTTGCCGACCCCCGCGAGCGGCGGCTGGCGCTGGCGGCCCTGCGGCTGGCCGCGGTGCTCGAGGATGTTGAAGCCGACTACCGGCCCAACCTGCTCACTGGCTGGCTATTCGATCTGGCCGGTGCCTTCTCAAGCTTTTATGACGCCCTGCCGGTGCTCAAGACTGAGGGGCGGCAGCGAATGACTCGGCTGGCCCTCTGTGACCTGACCGGCCGTACCCTGCGGCAGGGGCTTGAGTTGCTCGGCATTCGGGTGCCGCTGCAGATGTAGCTCAGCATCTGGCGATGCCAGTTGGGCGATACGGGCCGCTCGGGCCGCGAGACACCCGGTCCTGCGAGCCGGCAGGCCGCACACCGTCGCTGGTGCGTGCGTCCCCGGTTCGATAGGATCGATGTTCGCCCGAACAATCCACCGAACCACCATCAACGCGTTGGGCATGGCCGTATCACTTGCCGGAAAACTCCTCGTTGCCTCCCGCAGCCTTGGCGATTCCCACTTCGCCCGCACGGTGGTGCTGATGATCCATCACGACGGCGAGGGGGCGTTCGGCCTGGTTATCAACCGCCGCAGTTCGGTGCACCTGTCGGACATCTGGAAACGGGTGGGTGACGGGCCGTGTCCCCGTGATCTGCCGGTGATGGTGGGCGGGCCGGTGGAGGGCCCGCTGGTGATTGTGCATGCCGATGCCATGCTGGGTGAAATGGAGGTTGCGGCAGGCGTGCACTTCACCGCCCAGACCGACCAACTCGCACCACTGTTGCACCAGGCGTCCGAGCCGTTGAGGGTAGTGATCGCTTCATCCGGCTGGTCAGGAGGACAGCTTGAACATGAGCTCACGGAGGGCTCGTGGGAAGTTGTCGATGCAACCCCCGAACTCGTCTTTGGTGACGACGAGACCATTTGGTTGCGGTTGACCCGTCGCATTGCCGATCAGCGGCTGATCGAGAGTCTGGGTATCAAGCAGGTGCCGGCCGAACCCTGGCACAACTGAGGCTGCGGGCCGTTGAACGGTTCTTCCCGCAGTCGCTAGCGGTCCGGGGAAAAAGCCATCGATGGCAATCCTGTTCGGCACGATGCTTGCAATCCGGAAGACGGGCAATCCAGGCAGGCCGGGGGGGAGTTGCGCCCTGGGCGGCGGACGGT
>CBFIHA010000045.1:0-29040 GCA_965662195.1 uncultured Pirellulales bacterium | reverse complement strand
TTCCTGGCAGATGCTACTCTTGCGAAAGTGCCGTTGACCGTCCTATCCTTCTCATGGACGCCCCACAGCGCCGCTGATGAGCATGGTGGCCTACGCCGCCCCACGCCGCCTCACCCCCACGGGCTCTGCCAGTCGCCCCAGGCGGCGAGATAGCGAGCCAGGCCGGGATGCTTCTCGGCCTTGGCCTCGATCCACTCTCGCGCCTCCTCGATGAGCGTATGCTCCCGCTTGATGTCGATCTCGCCCGCCACCACCCGCGATCGGAGAAACACAAAGTAGGTGTCGAGCACGTCACCGCGGCAGTAGTCATGAATCTCGGCAGCCCGGCCGGCGTCCCACAGGTCCTGCACCATGTGGCCACGGTGCCCGCAGAAGTTCGTCGTCGCCTTCTCGTGCAAGCGGCGGGGCGTGTGTCCCTCCTGCAACGGCAGGCACATGGCGCAGACGGCCGCCCACCTCGTCGATCACGTGATTCCGCCGGTGCCCGTGCGCCAGTGGGTGATTTCAGTGCCGAAGCGACTGCGGGGGTTTCTCGCAGATCGGCCCAAGGCCGTCGCGGCGGTGACGAGGATTTTGCTGGATGAGATCGAGAAGCTGCTCTGTCTTGAGCGCCTCCGCTGTCTTGAGCGCCTCCGCTGCGCGCAGCAGGCCGCGCCGTCATCCGCCCGCCCACGGCTCGGCGCCGTCTCCTTTCTCCACCGCTTCGGCTCCGGCCTCAATCGCCACGCCCATCTCCACGCGGCCGTCACCGACGGCGTCTTCCTGCCGGGAACGCACGGCCCCGACGGGCCGCCGGCGTTCCTGCCGACAAGGCCGCTCACCCAGGGCGACCTTGCAGCGCTCACCGAACGGGTCCGCCGCCGCGTGATCGGTTGGTTCAGGCGGCAGGGGTTTCTCGATGCGCATGCCGCGGCCGACATGCTCGCCTGGGAGAACAGTGGGTTTTCGATCGACGCGAGTGTGCGGATCACGCTCCTCGACCGCGACGTGCCGAGCTATTTTCAGTCGCTCGAGCATCTCCTGCGGTATTGCGCCCGGCCGCCCTTCGCACTCGAACGGCTCTCCGTGATTCGCGACGCCGACGGCCGCATCGCTCGCATCCGCTACGTGATGCCCAGGCACAAGGCCGCCACCTGGGTCGGGACCGGCCGGAAGCGAAAGTCCACGCAGCCGGGGGCCAGCGGCGTCATCGAGCTCTCGCCGTTTGAGTTCCTGGATCGGCTTGCGGATCTGATCCCGCAGCCACGCAAGCACCGGCATCGCTATCACGGCGTCTTCGCGCCGAACCACCCGCTGCGGCCGGCCGTCACGGCACTGGCGGTCGGGAATGTCGGAAAGCAGCGGGATGCCACGACCGGCGGGCACGCGGACGGCCGACATGCAACGGAAGGCTGCTGCAACACTCATGAAAAGCCCCGCTCGCACGACACCTCCCGGATTGCGTGGGCGAAACTGATGGCGCGGGTCGGGGAAGAGTTTCCGCTCCTGTGCCCGGGGTGCGGCGGCGACATCCGGCTCATTGCCTTCATCACGGAGCCGGGGCCGATCCGCAAGATCCTCACGCACCTTCGCGAACCGCTCGAGCCTCCGCCGATTTCGCCCGCTCGCGGGCCGCCCACCGACTGGGGCGAGCTCGTGCAGGTCCATGACGACCGCGACGTCTTTCAATCGGCACCCGACGAGATGCCCGCGATCGACATCCACTCGCTGTGAAGCAGGCGTCGCCAACCGGCTGATGCCCGGATCCGGAGAAGGTCTGCGCCGAGCGCGAAAAACAGACCATTCCGAAGGGTACCGGGGCCTGGAAATCCACGCGACGACCAGCCCGGCACGCACCCGTCAGCAACCAGCCTGGGCCCACATGCAACTCACCGACCGGACTACGGTTGCGAAAGTGCCATTGACCGGGCTATCCTCTGGCCGACACGAGCTTATTTTCCTCCTTGTCGAGTTTCTTGAGCTCGACGGCCAGCGAGCCGCCCTTCTCATGCAGTGCCCGAACGCGGGCCAGCACCGCGTCGCGGACGCCGTCGAGAGACAAGACCGCGTCGACCACCGCCTCGAGCACAGCCGGGTACACCCGTTCCCGCATGCAGTAGCCGCGGTACCAGCAGGTGCCCCTCGCTGCCCCCGAGCACCGGAAGACGCCGTCCGTCTTGCCGTGCGAATGCATCGGCGAGCCGCAGACGCCGCAGGTGAACACGCCGGCCAGCAGCCCGCGCCGCTGCCGCGTCGTGCCACGAAGCGGGTGCCCCGCGCCGCGGATGGGCTTTTGGAACACTCGGCGCTTGTCGACAACCTCGTTGGCCTTATACCAAAGGCGATCCGACACGATCCGCAGGTGCGGACTTTCCCGTGTCTGAATCTTATCCTCGTCGTTCCAGACGTACTCCGATTTACCCGTCCGCAGCTTTCGTTTCGCCTTCTTCTTGCGGAAGGTCTCGAAGCCCCGGTAGATCGTGCGGCGGATGATCGCGTTGACGTTGCCCGCCGTCCACTTCGCCTGCCGAGACCACTTGGCCTTCGCGAACTTGATCGAGTCGAGCCATTCGCCCACCTCGGCCGCCGTCTCACCGGCGGCGATCCGTTCGAAGACCTCGCGGATGACCACCGCCTTCTCCTCGTCGATGACGTCGAAGAACGGTCCCTTGGCGGGTTCGGTCTCGGTCGCCGGCAGGGTCGGTCGACGCTTGTACCCGATCACCGTGTTGCCGACGGCGGCACCACGGGCCCACAAGCCGTCGTGGGCTCGCTCGATCCGCTTCCGGGTGTAGAAGTTCGACCGGGCGTGCTGCATCTGGCTCATGTGCAGCCGATCGGGCCAGTCGTCGTCAGCCGTGTCGATGTAGTCCGACGTGCAGATCACCCGCACGTCGGCGTCCACCGCCGACTCGAAGAGTTCTCCCGCCTTCGTGTGGTGGCGGTAGAGCCGGCTCGACTCCTCAGCGATGATCAGGTGCCATCGCTTGGCCTCGATGCCGGCCCAGACCTGATTGATACCCGGGCGGTTAGGCTCGGGCCGCCGGTTTCTTCTCCGTGCCTCTGTGCCTCTGTGTGATTCAAAAAAACGGCACGGCTCGATTACCAGGCCAGCGGTCTGCCGGCTTCCTGGAAGGAGGCAACGAAAGTCTGTCTCCATCCGAAAAGCTGCAAAAGTCGAGGTCAGCACTCGGTCCGGCGGGCCAGGTACATGCCGTAGCTGTAGAAGTCCTGATGCTGCTCGTAGAGGGCGATTTCCTGCTGCTCGGCGGCCACGATTGCCTGGGCGGCTTCGCTCTCGCCGTGACGGCCGAGGAAGTCAGCAAAGCGTTCCTGCATGGGGCGGTAGTAGCCTTCCAGCCAGCAGGCTGGCGGCCCGTCGCTTCAGCTCATCAAGAAACTCCGGCATGAGGTCGACCGCGGTGATCCGAGCATGAAGCAGCCGGGCCAGCAGCAGTCCCGAGGCCCCGGTGCCGGCGCCGATGTCGGCAATAGCCAGCGGCCGGGTGCGGTCGAGGCCTGCCAGCTGGACGGCAAGTTCGGTTGCGGCGTCGCTGCCGGGCCCCTGCCGCTGGCCTTCGAGGTGCAGGTCGATCAAGAGGGAGTAGTCGTCCACGGCAGCATTGTAAAACCGACGGGCAGAATCCTGCCTATTCATCGCCGTCGGCCTACCGGCCAGCGGGGACTCGGACTTGACAAAATTGATGCACGCGCGTACACTCTTCTCTGGCGCTTTAGCTGAGTTGCACAGCTCGCCGTCGCCGCTCGCCGTCGCCGCTTGTCCGTCACGCGGAAGGCTGAGAGGAATGAAAAGGAAAGTTTGATGGTGACGATCAGCAAAATGCGGGAGCAGCTGCTCGAGGGCTTTCCCGAACAGCAGGCCGACCTCATGGCGAGGGTCTTTGTTTCCGCCCACGACGAACTCGTGACCAAGGCTGAATTCAACGAACTGACCGCGGTGGTCCGCGAGCTTGCTGAGGCGCAGCAGCGGACGGAACTTCGCGTCGAAGAGCTTGCCGAAGCACAGCAAGAACTTGCCCAGGCCCAGCATGAGCTTACCGAGGCCCAGAAACAGACCGAGTGGGCGGTTCGTGATCTTGCCAAGCAGGTCGGCGGGCTTTCCAACGCCCTCGGAGGCAGTCTTGAAGACTTCGCCTGTGATCTCGTGCCTGAACTGCTTGAAAAGCATTGGCAGATGCAGATCGAATCGGCTGGCCCGGAAGACCTGCTGATCGGCCGCAAGCATCGAGAAATTGACGTTGTCGTCCGGGGGACAATCGCGGGCAAGTCGGTGGTCGTCGTCTGTGAGGCCAAGGCCTCCGTGAGCCTGAAGGAGGTTGAGGGTTTTCTGGCGGTCATCGACCGCTTCCGCGCGGCTCATCCCGACGACGATATTCGGCCGCTCTTTTTCGGCTATAAAGCCGACCGGAAGGCCCGACAGAAAATCATTGCCTCAGGTGCGGCCATGGTCTTCACCCGCGGGGTGATGATTCCGGCTGCGGCCTGACGGCAAACAGTTCTCACCTTTTCTCAATGCACACAAAGCGTGAGGCGGGTGTTTGCAGCTTTAGCCATCACCGGTGACCGCGACAATGCCAGCCTCCGCAGCATCCATCAGACTGTCGAACTCGGCAGCCGCGATCGAAAGCGGTGGCATGATCACCACGGTGTCGCCCAACTGCCGCAGCAGGGCCCCGTGCCGCCGGGCTGCCAGGCAGGTTCGCGTGCCGGTGCCCGCCTGCCAGGGATAGGGCCTTCCGGTTGCTTTGTCGGCCACCAGATCGATACCAGCCATCAGACCGCACTGCCGGATGCCACCGACATGCGGCAGCCCGGCCAGCTGTTGCAGCCGCGATCTGAGTTGTTCGACTTTGGCCGGCAGGGCTGCCAGCAGATCGTCTTCGACAAAGATATTCAGTGATTCAATCGCCACCGCGGCGGCCAGTGGATTACCGCCGAAGGTGTGGCCGTGATAAAAGGCCCGGCCATCACTGTGGCTGCCGAGGAAGGCCTGCCAGATGGCATCCGAAGTGAGCGTCGCGGCCATCGGCAGGTAGCCCGCCGTCAAGCCCTTCCCCAGGCAGAGGATGTCGGCGCTCACCCCTTCTTGCTCGCAGGCGAACATCGTGCCGGTGCGACCGAAGCCGACGGCAATCTCATCGAGGATCAGCAGGATGCCGTGCCGGTGGGTCAGCTCGCGGACAGCACGGAGAAATCCTGGCGGATGAACGAGGATGCCGCCGGCGGCCTGCACGAGCGGCTCCATGATGACCGCGGCGATGGTCTCACCCTGCTCGTGCAAGAGCCTGTCGAGTCGGGCGAGGGTCTCGTCCGCCGTGGCAGCCTGGCTGCTGGCATCGGTTCGTGGACCGCCGTCGGCGGTCGGGGCGGGGCCGGCAGGCAGGCCGGGCGTCGGCACCCGGATGGCCTGGAAGGTGAGTGGAGCGAAGATCGAAGTGAACCGATCGACGCCGCCGACGCCGATCGCCCCAAGCGTGTCACC
This sequence comes from uncultured Pirellulales bacterium, assembly GCA_965662195.1. Lineage (GTDB taxonomy): Bacteria > Planctomycetota > Planctomycetia > Pirellulales > UBA1268 > UBA1268. Next base: position 23,558 of record CBFIHA010000045.1, on the reverse strand, counting down.
GTGATAGGCCTCGCCCAGGGCGACGAAGCTGGTGCGGGGCCGCCCCCCTGCCCCGTCGCACTGCCGCCAATATTGAAAGGCGATCTTCAGGGCAGCTTCGGTCGCCGACGACCCGTCGCCCGAAAAAAAGACTTTCTCCAGGCCCACCGGAGCAATCTCCACCAGCCGGCGAGCCAGTTCGATTGTCGTAGGGTTGGAGAGGCCGAGGTTGGTGGTGTGAGCGACCTTGGCCAGCTGCCGGGTGAGGGCGGCGTCGAGCCGGGGGTGGCAGTGGCCGTGGACGTTGCACCACATGCTGGCCGAGCCGTCGATGTAGCGGTTGCCTGCCGTATCGATCAGAAACACCCCTTCCCCCCGCTCGATCAGCAGCGGCTCGTACTCGGCCATCTGGGTGAAGGCGTGCCAGACATGCTCCCGATCCCAGGCCTCCAGCGTCTCCCGGGCGGGGGCCGTCGGTTCGGTCGTGCTGGAAAGAACGGCCATAGCGGGGGTTTTCTGGGCGGAATGGCTGTGGTTCGGGTGTTTCTCAAGCCTATCGTAAGATAAGGAGTAGAAGCGGCGAGCAATACGCTTTCCGGACGGTGCGGCCACCGTCCTGCCCAACCTGCTGGAGAATCCGCCCGGTGCGTCTGTCTTTCCCGTCAAACCTGAATCGACGAATGGTCGGCTCGCGTCTGCCGGCTGCTGTTGCCGTTGCGGCGGTCGGCGGCCTGCTGGCGGGCTGCACCGCAGAGTCGGCAATTCGGCCGGGTGACATCCGTCGCTATACCGCGCCCAAAGAGAAAATTGCGCCGGCCGCGGCTTTGGCGGAGATGGGACGTCCGGCCGGGCCGGCGGCAGCGCAGCCTCCGCGGGTTCGCTACACGCTGCCGGAGGGCTGGAGTGAGCTGGCCGGCACTGCCGGCATGCGGCTGGCGACGCTGGCCATCGGTGACCCCGCCGACGGGCAGGAGGTGACGATCATTCCAGCAGCCGGCACGCTGCGGAGCAATGTTGAACGCTGGCAGAAGCAGCTCGATGCGGGGGCCCTCCCTGAGGCCATTGCCCAAGCGGTCGATCGGGCGCTCGCCGAGGCCGGCAGTGTCGATGTCGAAGGCCGCAAGGCCACCGTGGTGCTGCTTGAGGCTGCACCAGCTGAGCCGACCGATTCAGACAAGCCGGCCGAGGCGATCCTGGGCGGCGTGCTGCCGCTGGAGGACGGCAAGGCGTTGTTCGTGAAGTTCCGCGGCGGTGCCGATGTCGCCCGCCGTGAGCGGGCCAATTTTTTGAAGTTCGTTGCCTCGCTGCGGATGCCCTGAAACGGCACCGCTCGATTGAGCCGTGCCCCAGCCCCCCTTTCAATCACCCTAAGGACGAACAGCCATGGCCACCGGAACGATGCCACTGCCGTCGTTTGTAACGCCGCGACCGAAAACCTCATCGGTGACCTTCGCCGACCGGGGCTGGCATCTGCTCAAGGTTGCCGGTTCGCTCAAGATCACCGTGGCGATGTTTCTGGCGGCGACCTTCCTGCTGTTTGTCGGCACGCTCGCGCAGGATGAGAAAAACCTGCCCGAGGTGAAGGCCGAGTATTTCAACAGCTGGCTGGCCAAGGTTCCCTTTTCGGACTTCTTCCCAGTCACTGTCTTTGGCGAGTCGAGCCTGACCGGCTGGTTTCCCTTTCCTGGCGGCGCCACGATTGGGCTGGTCCTGCTGGTCAACCTGATCGCGGCCAAGGTGACCCGGTTTCATATTGCCGCCAAGGGGTCGCGGCTGGCCTGGGGCACGGTCGTGTCCGTGGTTGGTGGCCTGCTGGCACTGCTGGTGATCTTTACCGGCCACCGGGCCGATGGCCTGCAGGGCAAGCCGCCGATCTCCTACGAGACGGTCTGGCGGCTGCTGCAGCTTGGGACAGTCATCTGCACGGCCGGCCTTGCAGCGGCTGCCTGGCGGGCTAAACGCAAGCTGGTGCGGCTCGGGCTGGCGGTGACGGCCGCTGGCTGTGGTGTGGCGGCAGCCGGCGTGCTCTTTGGCGGCGAGGCCTGGCGGATGAACGACCCGGGGTTGCGGATCATGTGGCAGCTGATCCAGTCGAGTGTCGCTTCGCTGGTGCTGCTGGCCGGGCTGGTGATGGTCTTTGGCGTCCGTGGTGGCAACGTGCTGATCCACATTGCCGTTGGCCTGCTGATGTTCGGCCAGTTCGCCTTTGGTGACCGGCAGATTGAAGAGCGGATGAACCTGGTTGAGGGCCAGACCTCGACCATGGCCTGCCGGACCGATGAGGTTGAACTGGCAGTCGTGGCGGCTGACGAGGGGACCGAGACCGAGGCGGTCACGGCAATTGCTGGCCGGCTGCTGGCAGCCCGTGCCGGCGGTGAGCCGATCGCACTGGAGGGCCTGCCGTTTGAGCTGGAGGTGCTTGAGTATTTCCCCAACTCGCTGGTGACCCGCGTCGGCCCCGTGGCAAAGAACCAAGCAACGGCCGGTTTTGGCACCAGCTGGATCGCCACCGAACGGCCGCCCGAGGGGGGCGCGTCATCCCGCAGCAACATTGCCTCAGCCTACGTGCGGGTGAAGGAGCGTGACACCGGGAACGACCTGGGCACCTATCTGGTCAGTCAGTTCCTCAATGATCGCAGCCAACTGTTCATGGCGGGCGAGGGGGACATCTGCGACACGCTCGACGTGGCAGGCGACCCCTGGCGGCTGCAGCTGCGATTCCGCCGGGAGTACAAGCCCTACAGCGTCACCCTCGAGGATGTCCGCCGCATCGACTATTCAGCCAGTGACACGCCCCGCGACTATTCGTCGTTCGTCACCTTCAATGATCCCGCCACCGGCACCGAACAGCCGGGCCGGATCTGGATGAACAACCCTGTCCGGTACAAGGGCGAGACCTTCTATCAGAGTCAGTATTCCCAGGTGCAACTGCCTGACGGACAGGCCGGTGAGATGACCGGATTGCAGGTGGTCGAAAATGCCGGCTGGCTGATTCCCTACGTCGCCTGCGTGCTCGCCTTCTGGGGCATGCTGGCCCACTTCGGCGGCACCTTTGTCCGCTTTGCCGACCGGCACGAACGCGAGCGGGCTGCCGGGGCAGTGGCAGCGGGCGGCGAGCAGCAGAAGCTTTCCCGCAGCCAGCGGCGGGCCCAGCCTGCCAAGCCGGGGCAGCAGCGGCTCGGCTGGCTCGCTCCGGTGCTGGCCCTGTCGCTCGTGGGCCTGATCGTGCTGCCCGCGGCCCGAGTTCGCGGGCCGGCCACCACTGCAGCCGACTGGCAGTCCGCCGGCCGCCTCCCTGTGATGCACGAGGGGCGGGTCAAGCCGCTCGATACGGTGGCCCGCAATACCCTGCAGCTGCTCAGCAACCGGACCACGGTGAAGATGCCGGATGACGGTGCGGGGCCAAAGGGTACCGTCTCGGCCACCGAGTGGCTGCTCGCCGTGATGGCCAACGCCGATTGGGTGGCCGACGCGCCGGTCTTCCGGGTCGATGCCTTCGAACTGCTCGATCTGTTCGACCTGACCCGCCGGCCGGGCCACCGCTACACCTTCAACGAGCTGCAAGGCGGCCGCGAGGCCCTGCAGGAGCAGATTGCCGCCGCCCGCGACCTGCCGCCGGAACAGCGGACCTTTTTCCAGAAGAAGTGTGGTGAAATCAACTCAAAGCTGATGGCCTACGACCTTATCCGTTTCGCCTACGATGCGCCCGTGCCGCCCCAGCTGGCTGGGAATGACGAGGCGGCCCGGCAGGCTGCGATCGAACAGATGCGGCTGATGATCCAGCGAACGCGGGCGATCGACGAGAACCATCCCCCCGCGATGATCCCGCCGGTGAAGCAGGCCGCAGCAGATGAGCAGGCTGGCCCGGCCGCCCAGTGGCAGCCGCTCTACTCGGCGGTGAGCACCGCCCTGGTGGCCCGGATGTTCGACGGCCGTGACGGCCAGCCGGCCTACCAGCCCAACCCTGCCCTGCTGCCCTTCATGGAATTGCAGGCGGCGGTCGATGGGCCCTCGGCCACATTCAACAGCAAGCTCGCAGCCTACCGGTCAGCCATCGCCGGCTTTCCGGCAGTGCAGGCCTCAGCCGACAAGGCCGCCTTCGAGGCCTGGTACAACGGTTTCAATCCCACCGGCATCTCGCGGTGGCTCTACCTGCTGGCGATCGTGCTGTCGTTTGTCAGCTTCCTGGCCTGGCGGCATTCCCTCAACCGGTTCGTCAGCTGGCTGCTGCTCGGCACGCTCCTGGTGCATACCTTTGCCATCGCGGCACGGATCTATCTCACCGGCCGGCCGCCGGTGGTCAATCTCTACTCGTCGGCCATCTTCATCGGCTGGGGCTGCGTGCTGGCCGGCCTTGGGCTTGAGGCCCTCTATCGCATGGGCATCGGCAACCTGGTGGCCGGGATTGCCGGCGGCCTGAGCATGGGGGTCGCCTACGGCCTCGACACCGGCGACACGATGCACGTGCTGCAGGCGGTGCTCGACACCCAGTTTTGGCTTTCGACCCATGTCGTCACGGTCACGCTCGGCTATGGGGCGACCTTCCTCGCCGGCCTGCTGGGCACCTGTGCGATCGTGCATCGGCTCTGGACTGACTGGGTGCCGTCGCAATCGCGGGATCCGGCAGCCGTGGCCCAGGTGCAGGACAGGCTCTACCGGATGAGCTATGGCGTGGTCTGCTTCGCGCTCTTCTTCAGCTTCATCGGGACGGTGCTCGGCGGGCTCTGGGCTGATGACAGCTGGGGCCGGTTCTGGGGCTGGGATCCGAAGGAAAACGGTGCCCTGATGATCGTGCTCTGGAACGCGGCGGTGCTCCACGCCCGCTGGGACCGCTGGATCGGGCCGCGGGGCTTTGCCCTGTTCGCCCTCGGCGGCAACATTGTCACCGCCTGGAGCTGGTTCGGCACCAACCAGCTCGGCATCGGCCTGCACAGCTATGGCTTCACCAGCGGCGTGCTGATGTTGCTCGCGGGGTATGTACTCAGCCAGTTGCTGCTGATCGCCGTCGGGCTGCTATTCATTCGCAAAGCATCGGCAGCCGTGGCGGTTGATCGCAGCCGTTAAGGAAACACTACCGGTCGCCCGCGGCGGCATCCCGCTCGGCCATCGCCTCCCGCTGATCCAGCACATCGGTCGCCTCGGCGTCCCGCAGCTCATTCTGGGCGTCAACCTGATCGCGCTCGGTGTCGCTGCGTCCCCGGCGGCTGGTTCCCATGGCGGGGCCGAAGGGATCTTCGGCGAAGGGGTCGTCACCGGCGGAATCGACCCGAGGGGCAGGCTTCGACCCACCGGAAGCTCTTGACTCGGCTGCTTCGAGTTCCCCCACGACGGGCTCCGTTGGAGTTTCCCGAGCAGTTCCTCGGGGCGAGGGCATGTCAGCCGGATTGGCAGGCTGCGGCCGAGGCGGGCGGGTGGCGGTGGGCATGCTGCCGCCGATCCCCGAATACCTGGGGCCGCTCAAGTCAGGGCTGGCTGACCGACCTGGCCCACCCACCGGCCGCTGGGCCTGGGCAATTGCCAGCCTGGCTCTGGCTCGCGACCGTTCCAGCAGCAGCCGATCAGGCCCTTGTACCCGTTCCAGGCTGCGGGAGACGGTGCGGATGCTCCAGCCCTCGGCTTCCAGGTCGGCGCCGGCCGAAAAATCGGCGATCGCCTCATCCCGCCGTCCCAGTCGCAAGGCTGCCAACCCCCGAAAGTAATAGACCCGAGGATCGTCGGTGCCGATGGCGACCACCCGGCTGAGCGTGTCATGGCTCTGCTGAAAGTTCTCGGCATAGTAGCCGTGCACGCCCGCTCCGTAGGCGGCAGCCACCGCGGGATCTTCAGCGACGCTGGTCTGGCAGACCGCAGAGACGATCAGAACGGCGAAAATTGAAACCGGCTTCCACATGTGCATCTCCCTGCGTCTGGCCCCCCCGCCACCGGTGTAGACATCGGCTGCATCGCAGTTCGGGGACAACCGGCAGCCGCATAATCCAGATAGTTTACCACTGGGGCGGCGGCAATTCCCGCCACCTGCCGATGCTGTTCGGCGGAAACGCTGTGGGGTAAGCCGAATTGGCATCCTATGACCCCCACTTATCCGCGGGCTTGTGGGTTTTGATGGTGCGGCTTCGTGCGGTTACCGGCAGTAAAAGCCCATGCTTCCATGCTTCGAAGCCCGAAGCGCAAGCTGAGGGAAACCACGTTTGTTGATCCGCAGACCCAATCCCTCGGCTCCCGCCTCGGGCTGCCCGGAGTTCGCTTCCGCGCAGCGCGCCATCAAAAACCACATCTGGGGCTTCCAAGAATCCTCAGCACGCTCAATACGAAACAATTGCCAGTGCCAAACCGCACTGAACTGCGACCCTAGAAAAGGATGTAGAAGGTGAGCTGGGCTGCGATCATCAGGACATAGCCCAGCGGGAAAATCCAGCGGCAGTGCCAGTCGATCCGCTCGGCCCGCTCCCGTTGGCCGTGGCGAATCAGGCTCCCCAGAAAGAGACTCTGGAGAATCGTTGCCGTGGTGATCAGAAACGAGCCGAGCAGCAGCGTGTCGGTAAAGGTTAGGTAGCTCATCCGCGGCATGTGGTCGATCACCACAAACTGATAGGCGACGATGGTCAGCACGCCGATGAAGGAGATGTTCAGCCGGTCTGAGAGTGAGTCGCAGTCGAGCCAGAAGATCGACCAGACCATCGAGACGAGCACCAACAGCGGAAACAGGATGTCCCAGACGATCTGCCCGCTCCTCCGCGTGAGCGTAATGGTGGTCACGATCCGGGAGAAGGTCCGTGACGAGCCGCCGAGATTCAGCAGGGTTTCGTCGGCGGCCATGTCGAGGCTTTTGAGATCCCAGCCAGCCACGTTGACGCCCTGCTCTCGTTGGACATAGTCATTGGTCGCCCGGCAGTAGCGTTCATCGACCTCGAGGATTACCTCATCGCTGGTGTTGCCGAAAGGAATCAGCAGGGCCCGCAGCCGCTGGGTGTCAAAGGGGTAGTCGTAGAGCGACATCGGGGTCTCAAGTAACACGTTCCGTTGCTCGAGGTAGGTGACAGTGCCGTCGGCTGCTACCTCGATTTTGATCGCGTTGGTGTCACCCCGGCCGACCTGATTGATAATGAGCAACTGCGGCCACCAGCCGGTGAAGATCTCAGCGAACTGAAAATCGCCCTGGAAGATCTTCTTGTCAGTCCCTTCCACCTCGGCGTCGAAGGCCAGCCGCGGGTCGTGCCAGTTGGCGACAAGGGCGATTTCGGCTTCAAAAGTTTCCTCGACATCGTTGATGCCGACGACATCGAGGATCATCAGCCCGCAGCGGACCAGCGTCGGCCGGGTCGGCGGGTTGGGCATGCCCGGCTCGATTGCCGTGGCGATCGGGGTGGCCAGGAGCAGCCCCAGGCCGGTCAGCAGCCAGGCGGCCAGCGGCAGATTCGTCACCCACCCAAAAAAGTGACGGAAGAAGTGGGCGCGGCGGCAGTGATTGTCGGGCAACATGCCCCGTAAATAGCAGCGTCACGGCCGTTTCGGCAAGGTGAATCCGGTCGCCATTGCCCGCGCTGGACCTGCAGGATCCCTTTTTTGCCGGAGAAGCCCAGCGGGCTCCTGCCACCGCCTGTCACGCCAGCAGGTCGTCAATCACATGGCCGTGGACATCGGTCAGCCGCCGCTCGATGCCATTGTTGTAGAGGGTCAGCCGAGTGTGATCGATGCCCAGCAGATGCAGGGCCGTGGCGTGGAGGTCATAGCAATAGGTGGGGTGTTCAGCGGCAGCGAAGCCGAGCTCGTCGCTGGCGCCGTAGGCGGCGCCCCCCTTGATGCCGCCGCCAGCCATCCAGCACGTAAAGGCCCCGGCGTTGTGGTCACGGCCCTTCCCCTGGGCGGCTGGCTGGCGGCCGAATTCGCTGGAGCAGATTACTAGCGTGCTGTCGAGCATGCCGCGGGCCTTCAGATCGCTGATCAGCGCCGAGGCACCGCGGTCGAGGATCGGCCCCCAGTAGCCGTGGTCACGAACAAGGTCTTCGTGTGAGTCCCAGTTGGGCCGGATTGGCTCGCTGCCAGTGTTTTCCGCCCCGCAATAGATCTGCACGAACCGCACCCCTCGCTCCACCAGCCGCCGGGCCAGCAGGCACTGTCGGCCGAAGGGGCCGATCGACTCGTGGTCGAGATCGTAGCGCTTTGTGGTCGTGGCCGACTCATCAGCCAGATCGGTCACCTCAGGCGCGGACAGCTGCAGCCGGGCGGCCAACTCATAGGCGGCAATCCGGGCGGCCAGTTCGCTCTGCTCGGCCCGGGGCTCGAGATGCCGCCGGTTGAGCAGGCTGAGAAACTCGCGGCCGGCCGGCTCGCCCGCCATGATCTGCCGATCGGCCTCAGGCGGGAACAGATCGGCAATTGGTGGCCTGTCGGCCGCGGTCTCAATCACGGTGCCCTGGTGGATGGCCGGCAGGAAACCGGCCCCCCAGTTGATCGGCCCCCCCGGCGGCAGCCCCCGCATGTCTGGCAGCACCACGAAGGCGGGCAGATCGTCGGCCTCGCTGCCGAGCCCATAGGTGACCCAGGCCCCCATCGAGGGAAAGCCTGGCAGGATGAAGCCGCTGTTGGCCATGAACATCGCCGGACCGTGCAGGGCGGTCTTACTTTGCATCGAATGGATGAAGGCCATCTCATCAACAAGGCCGGCCAGGTTCGGCAAGAGATCACTGACCCAGCGGCCGCATTCGCCATGCTGGCGGAAGGGCCAGTAGCTCGGCTGGCAGTTGCCCGGCTTGGAGGCGAAGAACTGCACCTCGCCACTGGTGTCAAACGGCGTGCCGGCCCGCTTCACCAGTTCCGGCTTGTAGTCAAAGGTATCGAGGTGCGAGAGGCCGCCCGGGCAGAAAATCTGAATGACCGCCTTGGCCTGCGCCGGAAACATCGGCGGTTTGGCAGCAAGGGGATTCGCCGGAGCCACGCCCGCCACATGGGCCGCCGCCCGGGCCTGTTCCTCGGCGAGCAGCGTCGTCAGGGCTACTCCGCCGAGGCCCCCGCCGAGTTCCCAGAGGAAATTCCGTCGGGACACCGGGGCGGCATGCCGTTGGCACGGAAAGGCAGAACGGTGCATCAGGACACTCCTCTGACGGACTGAATCAGTCGATCGTCACGAACTCATTGGTGCTCAGCAGCATCCGGCAGAACTGGACGAGACCTTCAGTGGCAATCAGCCGCTCTGCGGCGGCCAGTTCTTCTGCACTAGGCGACCGGGAAAAGGCCAGCTGAAAGGCCAGGCCGACCTGATCGGCAGGATTCATGCCGGCCTCAGCCTCCAGCCGCTTCGCCCAGTGCTCCGCCTGCCGCAACTGAAAAGCATTGTTGAGCAGGGCCAGGGACTGTAGCGCCGTCGTCGTCTCGATTCGGGCCGGAGTGAGGTTGGCGGGGTTGGGGCAGTCGAGCGTCGTGAGGAACGTATGGGGCGTGCTACGGACCACGAAGCGGTAGATCGTCCGCCGCCAGAGCTCGGGTCGGTCGGGGGTGATGTAGGTGTAGACCGGAGCGTAGGCCTCCTCGTAGTCGAAGTCGCGGTAGCCGGGGCCGAACATGGCCGGATTCAGGCAGCCGCTGACCGAGAGCGCGGCGTCCCGCAGGCTTTCGGCATCGAGCCGGCGCGGGTTCTGCCGCCAGAGCAGCCGGTTGTCGGCATCGATCGCAGCCGCCTGCCTCGCCCCGGGTACGGCATGGCTTTGCTGCCGATAAGCATGGCTGCTACAGATCAGCCGGTGCATGGCTTTCAATGACCAGTTGTGGTCCAGCAGTTGGCCGGCCAGCCAGTCGAGCAGTTCGGGATGGGTTGGTCGTCCGCCGCCGAGGCCAAAGTCACTCGGCGTATCGACAATGCCGGTGCCGAAGTGATGGTGCCAGAGCCGGTTGACAATCACCCGCGGCGTGAGCGGATTGGCCGGGTTTGTCGCCCAGGCGGCAAAGGCCAGCCGCCGCTCGGCATCGGAGGCTGCTGCCGTACCGAGGTCGGCCTCCAGCCCTGCCACTGCCGAGATGGTCAGGGGTGTCACCTCAGCGGCCGTGGTCTCGGGATTGCCCCGCAGCTGAATCTTGACCACCGGCGGCGTGCCGGCGACCGGGCCATAGAACCGGGCTGGCTGTTTGAGGCCCTTGAGTTGCTGTTCAAGGTCGGCCAGCTCGGCCCGGGCTGCTGCCGGCCGGTCGGCGGCACCAGTGGGCAGCGACAGCGGATCACCCTCAATCCAGGGGTCCCCAAAGAAGATCTGGTCGTGCGAAATGCCATTGCCGGCGTCAGTGCTAATCAGCGTGAGGAAGCGGTGCTCTGGTGCCAGCGGAATGTCGAGCGCAATTCCACCGTCATCCCGGCCGATCCGGCCGTCGGCCACGATTTCTCCGTCGAGGCAGACGAAAAAGTCGGCGCCAATTTCGGGAGTCCGACCACCGTAGCCGACCACCGTTCGAAACCGCGGGTTCACAAGCGTTGCCAGTTCCCTGACGGCGTTGAGATCGAAGCTGATGCCGGCATTGGCGTGAATGCCCAGCATGCTGTGCCTGTCCTTGGCATAGTCGACCTCGTCAAGCACCGTCGCAAACTGGTCCTTGACCGGTCCGTTGCGGATGGCATCCCAGCCGCTGACGGCCGTGGCGGGCAGGCCGCTGACCGTGACGCCCGTTGTCGTTACGGGAACCGGGTCGGGACCGTTTGGAATGAAAACGGCGTTGACCAGTGGGCTGGGCCCCGGCTTGGGCTTGTTGGCGACGAGGTTGCTGAGGTAGCCAATCGGCTTCTTGGGCACCGCCTTGCCAGTGCCTGGGTGAATGCCACCGGCGGCCGTACCGGTGCCGCGGCCGTCGCCCCCCCCGACAATGTCGGCCAGATCGATCGGCTGGCCGGTCAGCGTGTGAATCTCAGCCCGCGTCGCCGCGATTTCGCTTTCCAGCCGCTTCTTCTCGTGGTGGTAGTGCTGCTCAGCCGCCCGGCTGGCCACACGCTCAGCCCGTTTCACGCCGGCAAAGACCGCGGTCAGTCCGTAGTATTCCTCCTGCGAGATCGGGTCGAGTTTGTGGTCGTGGCAGCGGCTGCAGTTGATCGTGACCCCGCAGGCGGCGGTCATCACCTGGGTGATCATGTCGTCGAGGTCATCGGCCCGGGCCTGCCGCCGCAGCACCGGGCTTTTGGTTTCGACCTGGCCGACAAAGTCCCAGGGGCCGGCAGTGAGAAAGCCGGCAGCAACGGTAAAGGCAGGATCGTCCGGAGCAATCACGTCGCCGGCCAGTTGGCGGCGGAGGAACTCGTCATAGGGCAGATCATCATTGAACGCCTTGATCACCCAGTCGCGATACCGCCAGGCGGTTGGCCGTAGCTGGTCCCGCTCGAAGCCATGCGTGTCGGCGTAGTGGGCAATGTCGAGCCAGTGGCGGGCCCACCGCTCGCCGTAGTGGGGTGAGGCGAGTAGCCGCTCGAGCAGTTGCTCATAGGCAATCACGTCGGGAGCCTGGTCGGAAAGAAAAGCCTCCACCTCAGCGGGTGTCGGCGGCAGGCCGGTCAGGTCGAAGCTGAGCCGGCGAATCAGCGTGCGACGGTCGGCCAGGGGAGCCGGGACAAGGACCTTCTCGGCCAGCTGTTCGGCGAGAAAGCGGTCGATCGGGTTGCCGCGTTCGGGCAGGCCCGGTGGCGCGGTCGGCACGGCCGGTGTGGCGAGTGGCTGCCAGGCCCAGTGGTCAAGCCGAGGGTCGCGGTCGGTTTCTCGGGCCAGCCTGTCGGCCGCGGTCTCGGGCCAGTTGGCACCGGCGTCGATCCAATCCGTCAGCAGCCTGATTTCGTCAGCCGACAGCGGGTCGTCCGGGGGCATGGCCCGCTCAGCGTCGCTGTGGGTGACCCGCTTGATCAATTCACTGTCGGCCGCCTTGCCTGGCAGGATCACCGTGCCGAAGTCACCTCCTTTGAAAGCCCGGTGCCGCACATCCAGCCGCAGCCGGCTTTCCTGGGTGTCGGGCCCGTGGCAGTCGCCGCAGCGGTTGACGAGCAGCGGGCGGATCGCCTGTTCAAAGTCGATGCCTGCCTCGCTCGGCTCCCCGTGGGCAACGCCCATCAGAGATACAGCGAAAACGGTCAGCAGGAGGAGGACCGCTGGCCGTGCCACGCCCTGAAGGGCGATCGGAGCGACTGGCTGGGTGGCCTTTGTCATGAATCGATCCTCAGCTGTTCGGCAGGTTGCTCTCGTCCGACCAGCAAGCCCTCGAAATTTACACGCGTCCGAGTCTCTCGCCTTCTTATACTATCGGTTCCTGTCCACTGGGTGGACCTCATTACCCACTCAAATTTTTACAAATTTTCAACTCACCCTTCGGGCTTTGCCAGCATGAATCGATGGTTTGTGATCGTCCCACTGCTGCTCGTTTGCGGGCAGTGCATTTGCCAGGGCGTGGTGAAAGCCGCCGAGCAGGACAATCCCAGCGTTGCCTTCATTCAGCGGACAATGGGTCGAGCTGCTGCCTCGACGCCAGAAAGCCCGGCCACCATTCGCTGGATGTTCTACGGGCAGTCGATCACGGCCCAGCGCTGGACGGAACGTGTGCAGCAGGTTCTCACCCAGCAGTTTCCTGCTGCGAAGTTCGTGTTCCACAAGCCGGCAATTGGGGGATTCACATCGCCCGCACTCATTCGGACTGCCGAGCATGACCTCTACCCCTGGTATCCCGACCTGCTGGTCTTCCATGTGTACGGACCGGTCGACAAATACGAGGAGATCATCCAAAACGTCCGTCGCCGCACGACGGCTGAGATTGTCCTCTGGACCAGTCATCTCAATGCTCGCGATACCCTCGATAGGAATCCTGATCAGGATGCCCGGATTGAGGCAATTCGTGACATTGCCAAGCGGTATGACTGCATGCTGATCGATGTGCGAAAGAAGTGGATTGCCCACCTCAAAGAAAACAGGCTCGAGCCGGCCGCTCTGCTACGGGACTCAGTGCATCTCAACGATGATGGCGTGAAGCTGCTGGCTGACTGCATCGCGCCGGCGTTGCTGAGAGTGCCGGGGCTGAAAACGACACCACTGGCCGGAACGGTGACCAGCATTGCCATTGATGCCCCAGCGATCCAGCGGCAGGCCGACGGCAGCCTCACCCTACCCTTCACCGGGAATCGAGTGGTGGCGATTGCCGGCGATGGCGGCAGTGAAACAGTCGAGGTGCTCCTTGACGATGAGCCTTTGGCGGGCCGCCGTGAGTGCTGGGCCGTCAGCCGGCCGAGCAAGGCACCGCAGATGTGGATGCCGGCGATCAAGCAGGTGTCGTTTGAGCAGCCGCCGGTTGCAGAGGACTGGACACTCACCTGCCTGCCGGAGTCGAGTGCTGACGGCAAGCGGGTTCGCTTTCGTGTTGACGGTTCGGTGACCGGTGCTGATGGCGAAGGCTTCAGCGACGAGCGATTTGTCTCGCGTTCAGGCCGGGTGGTGATTGAGCCGGCTGACTGGCACCTGGCCTGGTGCCTGCAGTACAAAAAACTCGAACTTCCCACTGGGTTTCAGGTGACGTGGAAGACCTATCCGCAGTTCGTGTCAGCGTATGAGCCGCAGCCAGCAGGTACCGAGACGGTTCTCGTGCAGCATTGCAGCAATGGGCAGCACCGGCTGACCCTTCACGGTGCGGCGGCCCGGCCAGGTATCGCGGCGTTTCGGATCGACGCCCCCGCAGGCGGGCAGCGGTAGCCTACGGTGCCCACTGGTTCACTCGTCGGGTGTTATTTCCCGGCCAGTCCCTCACGCGAGCCTGACTGGTGCTCCCCGCCCGGCGGCAAGCCGCTGGTCGGCCCGGCCGGCGACAACGGCAACTTCAAGAAAGCCTTGCGAGCCGGCCAGGGCCACCAGGCTGCCTGGGGGTGCCTCGCCGTAGGTTCTGACCACCTGCTCGACCGTCATGCCGCCGCAGTCGATCCGGCCGGCCACCTTAAGCCGAGGCAGCAGGCTGTCGGGCAGGTTTGTGATCAGATTGCCAAAGTGATCGACGTGGATCACCTCGCCACTGATGCCCGTCGGCGTCTCCCGGGGCTGCGGCCAGGGCAGGCTGACCAGATCATTCACAGGGCTTCCCAGCACCGACAGATCGCCGGCAACGAGATCGGCGGCGATCGGCGCGAAGACATCGCGGCCGTGGAAGGTGGCTGAGGCGGCAGCCGGTACGGCCACCTGCCTGGCCAGCCGGAGCCCGTGCCGGGCGACCGCCAGCGACAAGAGGCCGTTGTCCGGGGCGAGGAACTGCTGGTCACCGATCTCGGCGCAGACGATCGGCCGGCTGGTGCCGACCCCGGGGTCGATGACCACGACATGGAGGGTGCCCGGAGGAAAATCGAAGCAGCCTGCCGCCACAAACCAGGCCGCGGCAGTGAGATCGTGCGGCGTCAGGTCGTGGGCCAGGTCGATCAGCTGGCAGGAGTCGGTCGCGGCTCCTGCCCTGCCCTGCCCGGCGGCGAGTAGCCGCCGGAAGAAGGCCCCCTTGAGCTGGGCGACATAGCCGCTGGCCGTGCCGAAGTCGGTGGTCAGGGTGACCAGCGGAATCATCGCCCTGCCCCGCTACGGCAACGCCTTGATCAGTTCCAACGCCAGGGCCCTGACCTTGCCCGGGTTGACGTTGGGGTTCTTCTTTTTGGCCTGGCCGATCAGGCCGCCGGCGGCCTGATCCTTGCCCCCCTTGACGTCGGCGACAATCTTGGGGTTGGCCGCGATCAGCTCTTCACAGAGGGCCCGCAGGTCGCCCTCATCGACTGCGGCGATCCCCATGCCGGCGATCACGTCAGCCACCGGCTTGCCGGTCTCGAGGACAGCCGCAAAGATTTCACGGCCCCGGCTGGTGTCGAAGTCGCCCTGCCTGACCCGGCCGATGATGTCGGCCACCGCGGCCGGCCGCACGGAGAAGTCGGCGATCGTGCCCCCCCGCTCGTTGAGCGACCGCAGCACATCCTGCTGCATCCAGTTGCTGGCGACCTTGCCCTCACCGACCAGGCCAGCCAACTCCTCGAAATAGCCGACCAGTTCGCGGCCCTGGTTGACCAGCACGTCGGCGTCGTAGGCCAAGATGCCCCAGCGGCTTTCCAGCGTCTGCCGCAGTACCGCCGGTGGCTCACCCATCTCCGCCCGGATCGCGGCGATCTGGTCTTCGCTGACGGTCACCGGCACCAGGTCGGGCTCGGGGAAGTAGCGGTAGTCGCTCGACTCTTCCTTGTGCCGCTGGCCGCGGGTGATGCCGGCGGCGTCGTCCCAGCCGCGGGTCTGCTTCGGCATGCTGCCAAGCTCCGCCCCGCTCGCCTGCCACTCACCCCACTGCCGCTCAGCCTCGTAGGCGAGGGCCCGCTCGACCGAGCGGAAGGAGTTCATGTTCTTGATTTCGACGATCGGCGTCTTGGCCACCCGGCCGTCGGCTTGGGGGATGTGCAGGTTGACGTTGGCATCGACCCGCAGGCTGCCCTCCTGCATGTTGCAGTCGCTGACGCCCAGATAGACCAGCAGCAGTTTCAGTTCGTTGAGCCAGGCCCGGGCCTCCTGCGGACTGCGGAGGTCGGGCTGCGTGACAATCTCGCACAGCGGCGTGCCGGTGCGGTTGAGGTCGATCCGGCTGTCGGCGGTGCCGGCGGTCTCATCGTGCATGCTCTTGCCGGCATCCTCCTCGAGATGGACCCGGATGATCCCGACCCGACGCGGCTCGAAGGCTCCCTTCGGGTCGCTCACTTCCAGGTGGCCATCAAACGAGAATGGCAGGTCGAACTGGCTGATCTGATAGCCCTTGGGCAGGTCGGGATAGAAATAGTTTTTCCGGTCCCACTTGGTGAACGGAGCAATCTGGCAGTTGAGCGCCAGGGCCGACCGCAGGGCCAGGTCGAAGGCCCGCCGATTCATCACCGGCAGCGAGCCGGGCAGGCCGAGGCAGGTCGGGCAGACCTGCGTGTTGGGCGGGCTGCCGAAGGTGGTGACGCAGCCACAGAAGAGCTTGGTCTGGGTCTGGAGTTGCACGTGCACCTCCAGGCCAATGATGGTCTCGAAGGGCTGGCTGGCGGCGGTCATGGGCGGCGGGGTTGGGTGGTCAGGTGGAAACGGCGGCGGGCCGCCGCGTGTGCCAGTCGGTGGTCTGCTGATACTGATGCGCGGCCCGGAGCAGCAGCGGCTCAGAGAGGGCCGGGCCCTGCAACTGGAACCCGACCGGCAGGCCTCCGGCAGTGAAGCCGCAGGGGAATGAGATCCCGCCGATCCCGGCCAGGTTGGTGCCGACGGTGTAGAGGTCAACCAGATACATCGCCACGGGGTCGTCGGTCTTCTCGCCCAGCTTGAAGGCAGGGGTGGCTGAGACCGGGCCGCCGATCAGGTCGACCTGCTCGAAGGCATCGAGAAAATCCTGCCGGATCAGCCGCCGCACCCGCAGGGCCTTGGCGTAATAGGCGTCGTAATAGCCGGCCGAGAGGGCGTAGGTGCCGAGCATGATCCGCCGCTTCACCTCGGGCCCAAACCCCTCGTCGCGGCTGCGGCAGTACATCTCGACCAGTGGTGAATCGAAGCTGCTGATGCCACCGTCGTCGGGCTTGGCAGTGCCATCCCAGCGGTGACCGTAGTGGGCACCGTCGTAGCGGGCGAGGTTGCTGGAGGCTTCGCTGGGGGCGATCAGGTAGTAGGTCGGCACCCCGTAGGCGGCGTGCGGCAGTTCGACCTCGTGGATCGTGGCGCCCGCGGCCTCATAGGCGGCGAAGGCCTGCTCGACGTGCTCGGCCACCTCGGCATCAAGTCCGTCGCCAAAGTGGGCAGCCACCCGGCCGATCTTCAGCCCGGCCAGCGGCCTGTCGAGGTCGGCCCGGTAGGCCGGCACATCGACCGCCAGCGAGGTCGAGTCCCCGGGGTCGTGGCCGGCAATGGTCTCCAGCAGCAGGGCGCAGTCCTCAGCTGAGCGGGCCATCGGGCCGATCTGATCAAGGCTCGATGAGAAGGCGATCAGCCCACGGCGGCTGACCCGCCCGTAGGTCGGCTTCAACCCGGTGATGCCGCAGAGGCCCGCTGGCTGGCGGATCGAGCCGCCGGTGTCCGAGCCGATGGCCAGCGGCGCCATGTCGGCGGCAATCGCGGCGGCCGAACCGCCGCTGGAGCCCCCCGGGGCCCGGTCGGGATCCCAGGGGTTGCGGACCAGGCCAAAGGCTGAGTTCTCGTTCGAGCCGCCCATGGCGAACTCGTCCATGTTGGTCTTGCCGAGGATCACGCAGCCGGCCTGCCGCAGCCGCCGCACCACATCGGCGTCGTAGGGCGGCCGGTAACCGGCCAGCATCTTCGAGGCACAGGTCGTCGGCTGGTCGGTCGTGCAGAGCACGTCCTTGACCGCCACCGGCAGGCCGGCCAGCGGGCCGAGCGGTTTACCGGCGGCCCGGTCGGCATCGATGGCCGCGGCCTGGGCGAGGGCCCCCGCGTGGTCGATTGTCAGAAACGCGTTGACCGTCGGGTTGGCTGCCTCGATCCGGGTGAGGAAGGCTTCGGTGCAGGCCACCGCTGTGGTCTCGCCGGCAGCGAGTGCGGCAGCCAGTTGGGTGGCAGAGTGATCGGTCAGCGGCATCGGCATCTGGGACGGTCTGGGACGGTCGGGGACGGTCGGGGACGTGGGCAACTCCGCGGGGCGGCTCAGGCCGAGCCCGATTCACCGAGGACGGCGGGAACAAGAAAACACTCACCGTCGTGCCGAGGGGCCATTGCCAGTGCCTGCTCGGTCGTCAGCGACGCAGCCGGCTCGTCTACGCGAAAGACGTTTTGGGCATCGAGCGGATGGGCCAGTGGCTCAACAGCATCGGTCTCAACCTCTGACAGCTGCGAAACAAAACCGACGATTTTTGTCAGTTCTGCCGTCAGACTCGAGAGCTCGGCGCCACTGAGGGCGAGCCGGCCCAGCAGGGCAACCTTAATCACGTCATCCGCGGTCAGGAACGGCTGAGCGTCCTTCTCGGCAGCCATGCTCGGTTCCTTCGGTCGGGGGCGAGAGAGCGGACGAGCCCGCT
The DNA here is from genome assembly GCA_965662195.1 of uncultured Pirellulales bacterium. Classification (GTDB taxonomy): domain Bacteria; phylum Planctomycetota; class Planctomycetia; order Pirellulales; family UBA1268; genus UBA1268. The sequence goes on along the minus strand of CBFIHA010000045.1, from coordinate 5,578 downwards.
TGCAAACACGTGATGTCGATCAGGGACGAGCGCGGGGACCGGCTGGCACGGCCTCTTCAGCAGTCGGCTTGGCCTTCTCCACATTGGGCAGCCGGAACGGCTTCTGGCGAACCAGCTTCGTGACGGCACCGCTGCGGATGCACTGGGTGCAGACCAGCCTGGTGGCGGTCGCGCCGCTGGCGAGGGTCACCTTCAGCCGCTGGAGGTTCGGCTTGAACTTCCGCCGGGTGATGCCGGTGATCTTGGTGCCGACCCCGCCGAGATATTTTTGCTTGCCGCGGATCGTCACCGAGTTTCCCATCGAGAAACCCTTGCCGCAAATTTCACAGCTCCGTGCCATCGCACCACCTTCACTGAGTTGTCCGGTATCGAAACCGAAAGCATACCCGAGCGGCTCCGGGCCGCAAGACGAGCTGTTTCGGCCTCAAGCCGAGCCGCGGACTGCCGCCGGGGCGAGGACGGTCAGGGCCGCTTGGTGCAGGTGGCCATTGGTGGCCAGCCCGTCCCCGGCATCGATCGAATTCTGGCCGGTCCAGTCGCTGAAACGCCCGCCGGCCTCCCTGACCACCACCGCGGCGGCGGCGGCGTCCCAGGCGTTGAGCATCGGGTCGGCCATGATGTCGGCCCGGCCGGTCGCCACCAGCAGATAGCCGTAGCCGTCCCCCCAGGTGCGGACGATGCCGCAAGCTTCCTCAAGGTCGAGCCGAACCTGGCCACCGCTGGCTGCGGCATCCAGTTCAGCGGGGCGGCGGCGGAAGTCGCGGAAATCACTTGAGCAAAGCAGGCTGTCTTCCAGGTGGGTGCGGCGGGAAACCCGGGCCGGGGTCGGAGTGGCCTCACCCCGCTGGTGCCAGGCACCGCCGCCGCGGTTGGCGTAGACCAGTTCATCGAGGGCCGGCATAAAAATGACACCGAGCACGCCCATGCCCTCCTGTCGGCAGCCGACGAGGGTGGCGTAGAGTGGCACCCCGCTGATGAACGACTTGGTGCCGTCGATCGGGTCGACCACCCACTCAAAGCCCGAACTGCCCGTTCGGCAGCCGGTCTCTTCGCCCAAAAAGGCATCATCGGGAAACGCGGTGAGCAGGCGGTGGCTGAGGATTTTCTCGGCGGCAACGTCGGCAGCCGTCACTGGCGAGGCGTCGGCCTTGGTCTGAACGGCAAGCTGCGGGTTTTGAAACCAGGCAAGCGTGCTGGCGCCCGCCTCGCGGGTCGCCGCCAGAGCGACTTCCAGTCGGTCTTCGAGGGCTGCGTCAGCCATCCGGGTTTCTTCCTGTCGGTGCCTGAACTGAATCTGCCTGCGCCGGTGCGGCCTCCGGCTGGGTGTTGCCGCTGTCCTGCTGTCCCCCGGCAGGAAGAAACGAAAGCAAGAGCAGCAGGCCGGCACCAACCACGAGAAAACTGTCGGCCAGGTTAAAGATTGGCCAGTCGATCACGCCTTGGAGCCGAAAGTGGATGAAATCCCGCACGGCGTACACCGGCTGCCCCTGCCGGGCCAGCGGGGCATGCCAGGAGAGGCTGGGCAGGCCGAGCCGGTCATAAAGGTTGCCGAGAATTCCGCTACTGATCAGGGCCAGCGCGACCACCAGCAGCCCATCGCCCGGCAGCTGCAGCCGGCTGACGGTGATGGTGATGCCGATCAACGCCGCAATCGACACGCTGATGAACAGCCAGCCCATCCCCTGCCCCAGCCCGAACAGTGCGCCCTCATTGAGGCTGGTCTCCCACCAGAGCATGTCCGGGATGACCACCGCGCCGGGCTGCATCCCGGGCATGCCCAGCCGTTCGAAGGCAATCGCCTTACTGAGGAGGTCCGCGGCCGTCGCAGTCATGACGACCGAACCGAAAACAGACCAGATGGTTAGTCGGCCGGCTGAACGGGTGGCGGACGCCGGTGATGGAGGTGCGGGCACGGCGGCAGTGGTTTGCAAGTCGGGGGCAGCAGTCCGGCGGATCACGGGCTGCGTTACCGAGGCTGACGCGGCCGAAAACCGGTCGCTTCCCTCTTTTCAGCACAGCGGATGCAGGTGCTTGCGTAGGGTAACGCCTCGAGCCGCTTTTTGGCGATCACCCCACCACATTCCTCGCAGGTGCCGTAGGTCTTGTTGCGGATTCGCTCCAGGGCGTGCTCGACAAGCTCAAGCGTGTCCTCCTCGCTGGCCATCAGGGAGAGCGTGAATTCCTGCTCAAACGCATCCGAACCGATGTCAGCCATGTGAACCGGCATGGTCGAGGCATGCCCGGCCGGCTCATCCCCGCTGCGGCCCAGCGCCGCCTCGGCCATCGTGTTGACATCGCCCCGCAGCCGCCCGCGAACCTGTTCGAGGGTCTTGCGGAAAACCCGCATTTCAGCAGCTTTCATTCCGAGTGTCCTCCGCCTGAGTTCAATCTCGACTGCCCGTGCGGCGGTTATCGAAACGCCGTCGACCGGACGCCGCAGAACCTAATCCTGCCGCCGCCGGAGTCAACTCCGCCAGCTTCTCCCCCTCATTGTAACCATTTGTTCCAGTGGCGAAAACAGGCAGTTGGGAGTATCTTTTTCGGTATGTCGGGGTTCTGCTGAAGCAGGCCTGCTACCGTCGTCCGCGGAACCTTTCCCCGTCCCGCTTGAGTCGCGGTTTCCCTCGTGCCGACGATACCCAGTGGGTGGGCCGCTGCCGGCCCACCCATCCGGAACGGGAGATTGCCGCCGTGGCCGTTGCCGCCCGAACTGACCTCGCCTTCCAGCAGTGCATCGACCCCACCTGCGGGGCCACCTTTTCGGTCGATGAGGTGCTCACCAGCTGCCCCGCCTGCGGCAACCTGCTCGACGTCAGCTATGACTGGGACCGGCTGCCGGCCCCCACCTCGTTCGAGGTGTTTGAACGGAAGTGGATGCGGCGGAGCGACCCGCTCGCCTTCAGTGGCGTCTGGCGGTTTCATGACCTGCTGCCCTTCGCCCCCCGCGAGGCGGTGGTGACGATCGGTGAGGGGCAGACGCTGCTGTCGGTGTCCGACGGCGTGGGCGGCTACGTCGGCATGAAGCCGGGCCGGCTGCACCTTCAGTATGAAGGGCTCAACCCGTCGGGATCCTTTAAAGACAACGGCATGTCGGCGGCCTTCTCCCATGCCCGCATGATCGGGGCCCGTCGGGCGGCTTGCGCCTCGACCGGCAACACCAGTGCGTCCTTGGCCGTCTACTGCGCCGTCACCCGGCTGATGCGGGGCATCATCTTCATCGGCTCGGGCAAGATTTCCTATGGCAAGCTCTCGCAGGCCCTCGACTATGGGGCACTCACCATCCAGATCGCCGGTGACTTCGACGATGCCATGGCCCGGGTCAAGGAAGTGGCCAGCAAGCTCGGCATTTATCTCGTCAACTCGGTCAATCCATTCCGGCTGGAGGGGCAGAAGACAATCATGTTCCGGGTGCTTGAGTCACTCGGCTGGGAGGTGCCCGATTGGATCGTGGTGCCCGGCGGCAACCTTGGCAACTCCAGTTCCTTCGGCAAGGCTTTCGCCGAACTGCGGCACCTCGGGCTGATCGACCGGGTCCCGCGGCTGGCGGTGATCAATGCTGCCGGGGCCAACACGCTGTATGAGCTCTATCACAACCGCGGCCTCCGCTGGGAGGGTGGCCGGGCCGATCTGGCTCCGGCCTGTCACTACTATGACGAGCTCGACCGCGAGCAGAAACGGGCCGACACGTTGGCCAGTGCCATCGAGATCAACCGGCCGGTCAATCTCAACAAGTGCCTGCGGGCCCTTGAGGTCTGCGACGGCGTCGTTCGCGAGGTCTCGGAACAGGAGATCCTCGACGCCAAGGCCCAGGTCGGGGCCGGTGGCCTCGGCTGCGAGCCGGCCAGTGCCGCCAGTGTCGCCGGGGCCCGCAAGCTGGTGGCTGAGGGGGTGATCGGCCGGGATGACCGGGTGGTCTGCATCCTGACCGGCCATCAGTTGAAGGATCCCAACGCCACCGTCGCCTACCACACCACTGATCAGAAGCTGTTCAACGACGTGCTCGGCAGCCGCGGCGTGAGCCGGGCGAGTTTTGCCAACCGGGCTGTCAGCGTCGGCAACCGCTTCGACGAGATCGCCCAGGCGATCGAACTCTACGGCTGAGCCAGCTGGCACGGCGACCACCCCCCTGCAATCACCGGAGAAGCTCTTTCGATGCCCGATCCACAGCCCTTGCGTTTGGTTGTTCATGGTGCCGCCGGACGGATGGGCCGGCGGATTGTCAGCTGTGCCGCAGAGGACGCGGGCCGTTGGCAGCTCGTGGCGGCGATCGATCGGTTCAAGCAGGGAACCGACGCCGGGGACCTGGCTGGCAGTGGTCGCTGCGGGGTCGCCATCAGCGAAACCTGGGACGTGGGCGCCGACGTGGTGATCGATTTTTCGCTGCCCGGTGCGGTGGCGGGTATTGCCGCGGCCTGCGTGGATCGCGGGGTGCCGCTGGTGGTAGCGACCACTGGCCTTGAGCCGGCGGATGAGCAGGCGGTGACGAAGGCGACAGCAACAATTCCGGTGCTGATCTCGCCCAGCATGAGCCTGGCGGTCAACATCGCCATGGATCTGGTCGGCCGGGCGGGCCGGCTGCTGGCCGGGGTGGGCAGCCGGGCCGACGTCGAGATCATCGAATGCCATCACCATCACAAGGAGGATGCTCCCAGCGGCACCGCCCTGAAGTTTGGGCACATTGTCCGCGGGGCGATGGGCCAGACCCGCGAGGTCCACGGCCGGGAGGGCCGGCCGGGAGCGAGGCCTGCCGATGAAATCGGCTATCACGCCGTGCGGTCGGGCGACAATCCGGGCGAGCACACGATTCTCTTCGGACTCGAGGGGGAGAGCCTGGCGGTCAACGTGCGGGCGACCAATCGCGACTCCTACGCCCGCGGGGCGCTCGCGGCTGCGGGCTTTCTCGTCGGCAAGCCGGCTGGAAGGTACGGCATGGAAGACGTGCTGGGGATTGCCTGATCGCGGCGATCACCGCATCCGCAGCAGGGCCCGCCAGCCGAGCAGCAGCTGCACCAATAGCGCCGCCAGCCCGGCCCGTGGATGTCCGCTGAAAAAGTAGAGTTCGCCAAAGGCGAAGCCGGCCGCGGCGCCCGAGAGCTTCGAGTGGCTGGTGGGCGGCCACGATGCCGGTGACGCTGAGCTGGGCGATGGCCCCACCGGCATAGCCGGCGGCGATCTGCCCAGGCCGAGAAGCCCGGGGTGAGGATGGCGGACGCCAGCATGGCCACTGCGAGCGTCCAGGGCCAGATCACGCCGGTGTCGAGTCCCCAGGGCCGGTCGGCGAAGGCAACTTTTTCAACAGAGGCCACAATCAGGGTGATCAGCACCGTTGAAAACCCGCTGGCGGCCCAGTCGAGCAGCACCCAGGCAATGGTGGTTGAGCGGGAAGGTGGAGCGGAACGTTGCATCGTGGGAACGTAGCCCATCGGACACACGTGTGGATGACGCGGTGAGCGGGACGGAACTGCGGGAAGCCCGAGGGGCGAGCCGAGGGAATGCGGTTCCTGAGGAAAAAACGCGGTTTCCCTCAGCTTGCGCTTTTTGTTGTTGCGCGTTCACGGCAAGCAGCAAAAAAGTCCGT
>CBFIHA010000044.1:0-30050 GCA_965662195.1 uncultured Pirellulales bacterium | reverse complement strand
TTCCTGGCGGACAACCATCTCCAGGTGCGGGTCTTGCACCCGCGGGATAAAACACACCATTCACGACGCACGCCCGAGGCGCGAGCCGAGGGAATGCGGTTCGGGGATCACACACGCGATTTCCCTCAGCTTGCGCTTCGGGCTTTGAAGAATGGGGGTTTTTTCTGGCGATTGATGCAAACTCGCACCATCAAAGCTTGCGCTTCGGGCTTCGAAGCAGGGGCTTCTGCGGTGCGAGCCGGGCAGGAGCAATGACGAAACCCGAAAGCACGGATAAGCGGAAGATAATTCGAGCCATCAACCCGGCCGGGAGCTTTCCCGGCCGGGTTCTTTGTTTTTCTTGCACCACCGAGGCGGCAACTATTCCTGCTCCGCCAGCCACCGCTCGGCGTCGAGGGCTGCCATGCAGCCGGTGCCGGCGGCCGAGATCGCCTGCCGGTAGTAGTCATCAGCCACGTCACCGGCCGCGAAGACCCCCTCCACGTTCGTCGCCGTGCGGAAGTGCTGCTGCCAGACGATGTACTTTTTTGGCGTCAGCTCCAGTTGCCCATCAAGAAAGGCCGTGTTGGGTGTGTGGCCGATTGCCAGAAACACCCCGGCTGCCTCGAGCGTGGTCTCCTGCCCGCTCTCGGTGGTGCTTGCTAGCCGCACCCCGGTGACGCCCTGCTCATCACTCCCAAGCACCTCGACCAGCTGGCTATCGAAGTGGATTTCGATCTTGTCGTTGTCGAAAGCCCGCTGGGCCATGATCTTGCTGGCCCGCAGCTCATCGCGGCGATGAATCAGATGGACCCGGCTGGCGAACTTGGTCAGATAGGTCGCCTCCTCAACGGCTGAATCACCACCACCAACCACCACCATCGGCTTGTTGCGAAACCGCGGCAGGGCCCCGTCGCAGACGGCACAGGCACTGACACCCCGGTTCTTGAACCGCTCTTCACTTTCCAGCCCCAGCCAGTTGGCACTGGCCCCGGTCGCCACGATGACGCTGCGGGCCAACACCTCGCCACCCCCGGCCGGCGTCAGCCGGAAGGGCCGGGCCGAGAGGTCGACCGTGGCAATGTCGTCGGTGATGACGCGGGTGCCGAAGTTCACCGCCTGCTGCCGCATCAGCTCCATCAGTTCCGGACCAGTCACCCCGTGGCCATCGTGCGGTGCCATCATCAGCCGCCGGTCTTTCGGCAGCGCTGAATCGAGGAACGCCCCGAGGTCGCCCGCCGGAAAGCCGGCGTAGTTCTCCACCTCACTGGTCAGGGCAAGCTGGCCCAGCGGCAAGGTGCCGGCCATTCGGTTCGCCTCGGTGATCGCCCCTTCATAGACCAGGGGCTCAAGCTGGGCCCGTGCTGCGTAGGTGGCGGCACACCAGCCGGCCGGCCCACTGCCGATGATGACGACGTTTTCAACCTGCTGCTCCGACATATGGTTCTCCCTGCTGACTGACGGGCCGAGGCGGGCGGCGGACAGCCCCGCCCGGCAACTCCGGCATTTCCATGACGCCGGCATGATACCCGGCCAGAGAAATTTGCGGGGCGGGTGGTCAGCTACGGCCCCGACTGCGGCAGCACCTCAAGCACCACCGGCAGCGAGCACTGTCCCCCGTCGGCGTCGGCCTTCAGGTGAAATACCCGCCGGCCGGGCCGGGCCACCGGTGCGGCAGTCAGAAAAAACTCCCGCTCCTGCTGCCCTTCGACGATCAGCAGGCCGTTGAGCCCGATGTTGTCGACGAAGACGCCGTAGGGCAGGTTGCGGCCCGCCCCCGTTCCACTGCCGACCGGAATCCGCCCGGTGAAGTCATGCCGGACCGCTCGCACCTTCGCCTTGATCGTCTGGCCGGGACGAATCTGCAGCCGCAGCGGAGCGGGGGAGGCAGCCGCAGCCTCGTCCGCAGCGCTACCGGCAGTGCTCGCAGAATCAGCCGACACGATCGCCACGGTGACCTTGGGAGATTCGGCCAGGGCGATATCACCGAGATCGCCCAGTGACTGCACTGGATCGACCACTGCCAGCCCGCTGGCAATCGTCGTTGCCACCGCTGTCGCCGTCACCCGCACCGCCTTGTCGGTCGCCTCGTCTGGGGCGGTGGCGTCGCCGGCTGCCGAAAGCACCCCGAAGGCCCGGAACTGGCCGGCCTCAATCTCGATCGGTCCGTGAAAGCTGAAGCCGGGGGGCAGGTTGTCGACCTCAATCCGAATCGGGCCCTCATAGCCCTCGATACGGCTGGCGGTGAAGACAAGCTCCCGGCCACTTCCAGGACTGACCTTGGGGTCCTTGCCGCCCACCGCGACGCTGAACGATGGCCGCGGCGACCGGATTGTCAGCGTGTAGTCAAAGTTGGGCTGCTCAGCCGAGGCCCCAAAGCCCCGCGTGTCCGTGATGCGGACGACATACTCGCCGTCAGCCGGCGGCGTGAAAATCAGCTGTGAGTCGGTACCCAGCCGTCGCTCGGGCTCGTCGTCGTTCTCCCAATAGACGGGGAAGACCGGCAGCCCGTTGGGCACCGGCTCGCTCCCCGCTGGCAGCGGACGGACAATCCAGGCCGGCTCCCCGAGGGCGTGAGTGACCGCCGTGGTGCCAAAGAACGTGTGCCGATTCCCGAAGCCCGGATAGACCTCAAAGCCCGAGTCGGGGCCCCGGGGATAGAACCAGAGCCGTACCGCCTCACCACCGACAAAGAGATATTCATCAAGCTCCATCTCTCGCCAGTTATGGACCCGGAAGTCTCCCGACTGGGTTGAGTTCTTGCCCCGGAAGGTCAGCCACGAGTCCCTGGTAGCCTGTAGCAGCAGCCGTTCGATCGGCTGGCCCGCTGCATCGAGCACTTCGATCTTTGAATCGAGCAACGACTTCGACCGAGCAGCATTCACCTCCAGCAGTACCGGCACTCCTGCGCGGCCCGTGAACCGGAAGCAGTCGGCATCCTGAGGATGACCGCTGGTGCCCGTGATCTTGGTTGGCCAGCTGACCGGCTCGGCAGCAGCTGGCTGGTCATTCGGCTCAGCCTCGGCATGGGTGCCCAGCTCGCTGGACGGCTCGGTCTTTGCGGCAACCCTCTCTGCCTGAGCCGGCTGCGCTGCTCGCCGTGCCAGGGTCGGGTCGGTCGTGATCGCCAGCAAATCGGATGTTCCATCCATCCGCCCCACCAGCAGCTCGCTGCCCACGGGCTCAATCACCGAGACCACATCGCTCTGAACTGGATAGACCTGCTCAATGACCAGCTCGGGCAGGCTCCAGCCGGTCAGTGTCCGATCCTCGGCGGTACTGAGCAGATGGTTGCCATCACCGGAAATGGCGATCGCCGTCACCGGGCTTTCATGGGCAAACCGGGAGAAGACAGCCGGGTTGATTGCCGGTTCTGTCACCGACACGAGTTCCCAGACATGAATCCGCTTGTCACGGCCGGCGGCAAGCACCCGGTCGCCGGCCGGGGAGAACAACACGCAGGAGACCTCAGCCTGTGGCTGCGACAGGGTATCGAGCCGCAGCCCATCGGCAGTCCGCCAGAGCTTCACCGTCTCGTCGGCACTGGCCGAGGCCAGCAGCCCACCGCCGGGATGCCAGGCCAGATCAAAGATCGCCCCATTGTGCACGCTGTTCTTCCAGTGCAGGCTGCCGTCGGCCACCCGCCAGACCTTCACGGCCATGTCATAGCCGGCGGTCGCCAGCAGGGTGCCGTCAGGGGAGAGTTCGGCGTCGTAGAGCAGATCGCGATGCCCCTCGAACCGACTGAGCAGTTCGCCCGTGGCGGCATCCCGCAGTTCGGCCAACCCAAACAGCCCCGGCAGGCCGCCGGCAAGTACCAGCCGGTTTCCGGTCGCATCAAAATGCACTGCTGTGACCTTGCCGGGCAGATCCGCGACTGTCTGGGCTGCCGATACCTGCAGCTGCCCATCTGGGGCTCGAGGAATCAGCTCGAGGCTACGGCCACGGGCCACGGCCAGCCGGTCACCGGACGGTGAGACTGCCAGCGCCGTAACCGGCTTGCGGCCGGGATAGTGCGGCAGGGCGGGTACTGCCAGCGTGGTAAGGATCGAGCGGTCAGCCGCCGGCCCCGGAGCTCCGGCGGCAATCCAGGCTTCGATTGCGGCGACTGCCTCAGCCGGCAACTGCGGCTCGTCGGCTGGCGGCATGTGGTCGGATTCGGCACTGCGAATCCGCTCGATCATCACCGAGCTGTCGATGTCGCCGGCGTTGACCGGGTCACCGGAGAACTCGCCCCCACGCCGGAACGAAGCGAAGGTTTCCACCGAGAGGCCGCCCTCGGCATCCTGATCATTGTGGCAGCCGGCACAGTACGTCCGCAGCAGCGGAGTGATGTCGTGCTCATAGGAGGGGGCCGCGAAGGCCGGCACCGCACAAACCAGCAGCAAGCTGAATAACAGTCGATGAACCATGACAACCTCATCCTCGTTCGGCACGGCAGGAGGCCGTGCCCCAAGCCTGCGGGGGCCAGTGCTTGCACCCGCAAACCAATCTCATCCTCGCCCGGCACGGCAGGAGGCCGTGCCCCAAGCCTGCGGGGGCCAGGGATGGCCCCGCAGGCGTAAAGTCAGTGCCGGAACAAAAACTCCCGGCTGGTCAGAAGTGACCAATACATGTCTTCAACCAGTTCCCGCTGTGTTGCCGGCTCAGCCGCCTTCAGCATCTCCACAAACTGCTTTTTCTCCTCCTCACGGGGCGGCCGGCTGAGGGTCCGGAACCAGGCCTCCTCGACAATCGCCTCGGGCTCTGGCTCGGTCGCCAGCAACTGCGTCAGCCAGCTCTGCTTCGCCGCCAGCTTGTCATTGATCGTTGAACCGTTGGCCAAATGGAGCACCTGCACCAGGCTGGGCTGATTCGACCGCTCGCACTCACAGGTGATCTCGCGGGCATTGCGGCCAAAAGTTTTCAGGAAATAGTTCTTCACCGCCGAATCGGCCAGTTCCAGGGCGCGGGTGCCGGCCGCATAGTCCTCCACCTTCTGGGTCGAGCCATCGGCCAGCACGACCTCGGTATAGCTGTCACGGACATCGGTGACGTCACTGATGGCGTCGGCCAAGACCTCGGCCATCAGCCGCTTGGGGTAGGTGCGGGCAAACCACTTGGTGTCGGCCTCGTTGGTCGGCAGCGGCTCGCTCGAACGGCGGTAGGTTTCCGACAGCAGGATCAGCCGCATCAGGGCCTTGAGATCGAAGTCGTGCTCGATCGTGAACTCGCAGAGGGCCGCCAGCAGCGGCTCATTGCTGGCCGGGTTGCTCGCCCGCAGGTCATCGACCGGGTTGACCAACCCGATGCCGAAAAAGTTAGCCCAGACCCGGTTGACGACCGAGCGGGTGAAATAGGGGTTTGCCGGGTCGGTCAGCCAGGCAGCCAGGGCATGCCGCCGGTCATCAGGAGAAGCCAGGTCAAGGGGCTCGCCGTCGAGAGCCGCCGGCGGCTGGGGCCGGCCAGTGCGGGGCTGGAGCAGATCGCCGCGCGGCGTGACAAACACCGTCCGCGCACCATCACCGTTGCGGGCATCCCCCCCCCAGCCCTTGGCCCGCACCCGGGCGAAGAGATTGGCAAAGGCATAATACTGGTCGTTGGTCCATTTCTCGAGCGGATGGTTGTGGCACTTCGCGCAGTTGATCGACAACGACAGGAACGCCTGGCTGGTGTTCTCCGCCATCGTCTCCGGGTCCTGATGGACCGCAAAAAAGTTGGTCGCCCCGTTATCGGTACTGGAACCGGTGGCGGTGATCACCTGGCTGACCATTTGATCCCACGGCATGTTCTCCGCCACCCGGTCGCGGATCCAGCTGGCATAGGCCTGGACAGCCGCCGGCCGCAGCTTGCGGCCGGTCACCAGGAAGACATCGCTCCAGCGGTAGGTCCAGTAATCGACGAACTCCGGCCGGGCCAGCAGCAGATCGACCAGCCGCTGCCGCCGCTGCGGTGCCGTATCGGCCAGATAGCCGCGGACCTCTTCAGCTGACGGCAGCCGTCCAATGGTGTCGAGAAAGGCCCGCCGGAGAAAGGTGGTGTCATCGCAGGCAGGCGAGGGCTCCAGCCGTAGCTGTTCAAGCTGCCGCAGCACATGGTCGTCGATCAGGTTGGCCCGGGCAGCTTGCTGGAAGACAGCAGGGGCGAGGTCGTGCGCAAACGGGGCGATCACTCGGGCGACGGCGATCTGCGATGAGAACCAGGCGGTTATCGCCCCGGCTCCATGGCCAATCAGTTCCGCCTCGCCGGCAGTGCTGACCGTGGCAACTGTGGCGTCAGTTGAGGTGAACTTGGCCCAGCGGGTGACGTCACGGGTCGAACCGTCACTGTAGCGGGCAGTCACGCGGAAGGAAACATCCTCCCCTTTCTCGACCACCACCTCGGCCGGTTCCAGATCAATCCCGGCCAGCCTCTTTTCGGCCGGTTTCGGCCCCGGGCAGCCGGCGGCGATCCATGCGGCGAGCAGCTTGTAATCGGCACCCTCAAGCTCCAGCCGCTTGCCGCCCTTGTGGGCGACAGCAGTGGTCGGTTTGGTCAGCAGCAGGCTGGCCCCCGGCTCGGAGAAGTCGATCCGCCGGCCCCGGGCATCCCGGGTGATCGCCAGATAATCGCTTTCCGCGTCGTAGCCAAACAAGGACAGCCGGAAGCCACCCTTCCCGGCAAGGGCCCCATGGCAGCCACCGCCGTTACAACCCGCCTTGGAAAGAATCGGGATGACATCAAGATTGAAGCTGATCGGCTGAGCTGGCTCGGCACTGGCCGGCAAGGAACCGCCGCTCCAGATGCCGGTCACCAGCAACGGCAGACAGTACGGGATGAGGCGACGAAGCATGGGTGAACCTCACTGCGAAACCAAACAGAACGGCAGGCCGATTAGGTGAACAGCTCGTGGATCGGATCGGTCCCGAAATCGGTCAGAGCAAAGGGGCGGCCGGCCGGACCTGGTAAGTGGTCGGTATGATCGAGGCCCAGGCTGTGGAAGATGGTGGCCACCAGATCGCCGGGGCCGACCGGCCGCTCGGCCGGAAAGCCACCAATCGTGTCGCTCGCCCCGACGACCCGGCCTCCCTGCACGCCGCCACCGGCGAACGAGCAGGTAAAGCACTGCGGCCAGTGGTCCCGGCCGCCGGCGGGGTTCACCTTCGGCGTGCGGCCAAACTCCGACAGGCCGGCGACCAGGGTGTCATCGAGCATGCCCCGCTGGGCGAGATCTTGGATCAGGGCCGAATAGGCCTGGTCGTACATCGGGCAGACGATTTCCTTCATGCCGGCGATCGACGTGAAGGGTTTTGAGCCGTGGATATCCCAGGTTGTCTCGCCAAAGACCGTCAGAAAGGTGTTGATGGTGATGAAGCGGACGCCAGTCTCGACGAGCCGGCGGGCGAGCAGGCAGCACTGGCCAAAGCGGTTCATGCCGTACCGTTCCCGAACCGCCTTCGGCTCCTTCGACAGATCAAAGGCCTCCCGGGCCTGGGTGCTGGTCATGAGCCGGTAAGCCGACTGAAAGTTCTCATCAAGCAGCCGGGCGTCTTCACTCGCCTCGAAGGCTTTTGTTGCCTCCTCGACAATGGCCCGCATCCTTCGGCGGCGATCGAGTCGCGTGACACTGATCTGATCTGGGGGCAGCAGGTCGGGCACACGGAACTTGGGCTGGGAGGGATCGGCCATCAAGGCGAACGGGTCGTGGGCCTTCCCGAGAAAGCCACCGGCCTGACCGTTGGGCAGGTTGCCCCCACCCCGGCCCATCAGCTCGGGCAGCACCACGAAGGCGGGCAGGTCGCTGCGGCGGCCGAGCAGGTAAGAGGCGACGCTGCCAGCATGCGGCGTCTGGACGCCACCGGAGAAACGGCGACCGGTCTGCAGCATCTGCCAGCCGGCGTCATGGACCGCCGCCCCGTCATGGCGGCAGGATCGCACCAGTGAAAACCGGTCAGCCACCTCGGCGTGCTTCGGCAACAGTTCTGACACTTCGAAGGCATCGGTCTTGGTGCGGATCGGCTTGAAGGGGCCACGAATCTCCGTCGGGGCATCGGGCTTCATGTCCCAGAGGTCGATGTGACTCGGACCACCGAGATTGAAAATCATGATGCAGGAACGGTTTTCGCAGCCGGGCCGTACCCGTCCTTCGGCCGAGGCCCGGGCATATTGCGGCAGTGACAACCCGATCGCCGACAACCCACCGACATGCAGGAAGTCTCTCCGGGACGGTCCCGGACCGCACAGCAGAGCCCGGTTCCGGGAGCTACGAAATTCGAGCATTGGATTCCTCCACAGTCTCGTCCACAGTCCGCAGTGGCAACGGCCCGATCGCCCCGCGACCCAGCCCTACGGTTGGCGGAGAAGACTCGCTCCTCCGGCATGTAAAAAATAGCCGGGGGCACCGTTGAGGGCTAGAACGGAAGCTGCTATTTTTTGTAAAAACAAAGCATGAGCCGATTAGGCACCAGCCCCTCCCGCTAGCGGTCAACCGATGTCAATTTTCGAATTCACTGAAAAAAACTTTGCTGGTTCACAACTGCTGGCACTGTTCGACGCTCTGCCCGACACTTCTTTTTTTGTAAAGGATCGGCAGAGCCGCTTCATCCGGGCCAACCGGACCTTTCTACGGCTGCATGGCTGCCGTGACACCGCTGAAATTGTGGGCAAGTGCGACTTCGATTTTCATCCGCCGGCACTCGCGGCTGAGTACGTCACGGAAGACCGCCGGGTGATCGACTCGGGCCAGCCGGTTCGTGATCAGGCCTGGCTGGTGCCGCACCACAGTGGGATGCCCCGCTGGTACCTCGGCACCAAGATTCCGTTGGTGGGGGACGACGGCGAAGTGATCGGCCTGGCTGGCGTCCTGCGGCCGATCGACCAGCCTGGCTACGCTCCCCATGACTACCAGCGGCTGACGCCGGCGCTTGAGCACGCGCTGAAGCACTGCCGTAAAACCGTGAGTGTGCCGGCGATGGCCAAGCGGGCCGGGCTCTCGACCAGCCAACTGCAGCGGGAGTTCCGCCGGCTGTTCCGGATGAGCCCCAGTGAGTACGTGATGCGGCTGCGACTGCAGCTGGCCCGCCGGCAATTGACCGAATCAAACGATGCGGTCGGCACAGTCGCCCAGGCCTGCGGCTTTTACGACCAGAGCCATTTCACCAGAGCCTTCAAGAAATACACCGGCCTCACTCCGCTGGCCTACCGGCGGCAGGCCTGGCAGGCCTGACAGACGCAGGCTGCCACCAGCCGCCCGACGGCAGCTCGACGCTTCCCGTCAGCCTCTGATCAACCACCCTGCCGCTCACCCGCAACCAGGGTGTCTGCCGCTTTGCGCAGATTAGTCGTGCCTGGATGGCAACATCGGTCACTGGCACATTTTCTGCAAGCGTTCCAACGATCCGCAGCCGCCCCTTGCCGGGCGAAGACCGCTGAATCACCTGATAGTCGAGCAGTGTCGTCAGCTTCAATTCCGCTCCCGGGGTCGCCCCGAGCAGCAGGACCGCCAGAAAAAAGCAGAAGTTTTCATGGTTCAGTTCCAGCCGTAATGGTACCGGCGAGAATGCCGTCGTCCGATGGACAACGCCCAGACCATCTGCTGCGGATGACCGAGAACGACCGGTCAGAGAATCGCCAGGGGGTTGCGGCGTTCTTCCAGCGTGCCGCGGGTGACGCCGACCCGGTTGGCCGCCTGCAACCCGGCCCAGACTTCACGACCCGTGACACGGCCGGCCAGCAGATCGCGGTAGGCGGCAATGATCCGAGCCGCGTCAGCGGCCGATTCTTCCAGCAGTTCAATCCGCAGATGACCAATGCCACTGGCCACCAGTCGGCCCACCGCCTCGGCCCCGCTCTGGGCGACGGCGTTGAAGAGCGTGTTGCGGCAGCCGACGTCGGCAGTCAGCGGGTGGTCGACCCCGAGCCGGTCCCGCAGGTGGACCGCATGATCGTCGCAGGGCCGGCCGCAGTTGGTCTTGTTGGTGCCGGGTGAGAGCACCGCACAGAAGACGCAGTGCTCCATGTGAAACATCGGCATGTGCTGGTGAATGACCACCTCCAACTGGCTGGCAGTAGCGGCGGCAACCAACTCGAGCAGTTGCTCGCGGTTGCAGTCATAAGAGACCGCCAGCCGCTGACACCCCTGCCCGAGGAAAAACTCGGCCGACAGCGGGTTGGTGACGTTGAGTGAAAAGTCACCCACTACCGCGATGCCCCGGTCCCGAAAGTATTCCAGGCCGCTGAAGTTCCGCACCAGCACCCCGTCGGGCTCATGGCGGGCCAGCGTCGCAAACACCCCCAGCTCTCCCGGCTTCTGAATCCGTGGCGTTGCCAGCAGCAGCCGAGCGGCCCGCGACCGGGCCAGGACGACCGCTTCACGGTACTGCCGGATATCGGCGAAGTCGGCGATCAGGCTCTCTTCACCGAGATCGAGCACCGCCTCCAGCTGGATCAGCGACCGCACCAGAATGTGCAGGCTCGGCTCCGCCGCGGGGCTGGCCCCCAGCTGCCACGATTCTGTCACCGGCTGCGCTGGCAGCAGCTGCGACACGACAGCAGCGGGATCAGCGGCGACCGACCGGGATGGCACCGCCTCGACCAGCTCTACGAGCTTGGCCACCAGCCGCTTCCGCAGCGTCCCCAGTACGCTGAAGGGCACCATCGGGGTGCCCGTGATGGTGGCGTTAAGCGTTCGCAGCCCAAACGGCGTTCCGCCCAGCCGGCCCAGCTGCTCGCGGAGCGTCGCCTCATCCAGCGGGTGCCGCTCCGCTGCCTGGGCTGGGGTGTCGGCGAGCAGCTGGCAGTTGCGGCCGTCGGCCAGTCGGGCGATGACTTCCAACGGCTGGCCAACGGCGGCCGTCACGGTGAGGTCGATCGGCTGCTGCCGGCGGGGTCTCTCGCCGGCAAACGTCTTCCGCAGCGCCCGCGTCAGCTGCGGATCATCTGTTTTCCAGACCGCGGTTCCGGTGGTGAGTTTGGTGAGGTCAACAACCCCCGCCCCGAAGGCAACCTTCACCCGGTCGCCGGCAGCTGCCTCCGTGACCGGTCGGCCGTCACGAAAAAGCTCATAGACCCGCCCCCCCTGGGGCTCGTCACCCGCCACCGCAAAGCCGACGCCGTCGCCCCGCTTGACCCGGCCGGTCAGCTCGACCGTCATCCCCTGCCGCGAGACGGCGACCACCCGGCCCAGCGGCACGCCCCGCTTGGCACTGCTGGTCGCCGGCACCAGCATCTTGTGGTCACAGCCTTGCAGCCAGCCGGGTGAAAACCCCCGGGAGAAGGTCAGCTCCATCTCCTCGATCTGCCGGGGCGTGAAGACGACCGGTTCCCCCACAACTGCCGTGTCGATTGCCTCGCGATACCGCCGGGTAATGGCGGCGACATATTCCGGGGCCTTCAGCCGGCCCTCGATCTTGAGTGACGCCACCCCGGCGGCGATCAGGTCGGGCACCAGGGCAAAGCCGGCCAGATCCTGCGGGGAGAGCAGGTATTTCTGCTGCCCCAGGTCGACCTCGGCACCGTCACAGAGCAGGTCATAGGGCAACCGGCAAGCTTGGGCACACTGTCCCCGGTTGGCACTGCGACCGCCGAGCGACTCACTGGTCAGGCACTGGCCCGAATAGGCGACGCAGAGGGCGCCGTGCACAAAGACCTCCAGTGGCATCGTGGTCGCTTCGGCGATTGCCCGGATCTCCTCCAGGGACAGTTCCCGGGCCAGCACCACCCGCTCGATGCCGAGGGTCCCGGCCAGCCGGATCGTCTCGGCACTGGTCAGCGTCATCTGGGTCGAGGCATGCAGTGGCAGCTCGGGGCAGATTGCCCTCGCCAGCTGGGCCGCGCCGACATCCTGAACCAGCACCGCGTCGACCCCAGCTGCGGCGACCGCCGCCACCGTGTTCGCAAATGCAGCAAGTTCCGCCGTGAAGACGAGCGTGTTGAGCGTGACATAGCCCCGCAGCCCATGCCGGTGCAGCAGTTGCATCACCGCCGGCAGACTGTCGAGCGTGAAGTTGGTCGCCCGGTCCCGGGCGTTGAAGCCGGTCGCAAGGCCGAAATAGACAGCGTCGGCCCCATTGGCGATCGCCGCCAGCAGGCAGTCATGATCACCGGCCGGGGCTAGCAGTTCAGGGGACATGGGCATGCCGGAAGTATAGATCGCAAACACGCCTCCCTCACGACAGCTCAGGGACGGCCCGGACCGGTCTCGCGACAAGCCGAGCAGCAGTGTCTCGTGCGAAGAAGGACGAAAAACCCCGGAAATCGCGTCGTTCGTTCCCGCAACCGGCGGACCGATACGATTTCTCCGAGCAGTCAACGACGCGACCCGTTACCGCTTTGCGGCAGAAACGAGAGCTGTCGGGATGCTCACCGCACCTCCAGATTTGTGCGGCTGGCGAAGGACCCCGTTGGTGTCAGGGGTTCTTGTCACGCTTGAATTTGGAGAACTGCCATGCGTTCCGCCTTTCACTCGTCGCGTCAGTCCCGTCGGGTTCGATCCACCAAACACCAGCGGCGGCCCGGCCAGGGGCTGGAGCGGCTCGAACCACGCCAGCTGCTGACGGCCGACGCCATTGCGTTGGAGCCGGTGGAGGCACAGCTCTTCACCAGCGAGGTGCTCGGCCCACCGGAGGCCGCCATGGCCGTGGCGGTACTCGACCATGATCCGGTCACCGGGGGCTCCTTCCTTGCCGTCTGGCAGAGCGACGGTGAGGACGGTGACGGCTTTGGCGTCTTTGCGCAGGCCTTTGACCGGGAAGGCGCGGCCATCCCTGGGCTGGAGCCGATTCAGGTCAATCAGCCTCTCGGCCTGGTGCCGACTGTACCGGCGGTCGGCAACCAGTTCGCGGCCACGGTTGCCAGCGATGGCGACGGCCGGTTTGTCATCGCCTGGCAGAGTGAAGATCAGGAGAATGGTGGTTACGACATCTTCGTCCGGACCGGCTCGTTTGATCCAATCGCGGGGCTCGTGTTCACCGATCAGGTCCGAGCCAACACGGCAGTGATCGCCGGCGACCAGACTGCCCCTGCTGTTGCGATGGATGACACCGGCCGGTACGTGGTTGCCTGGGCAGGGGCCAATCCCGATCCCCTGCTGGGGATCGACATCTACTTCAAGCCGGGCACATTCGCTGGCGGCCTCAGCCCGGAGGACGAAACCCTGGCAAACATCACCACCAGCGGTGATCAGACAGCACCAGCCCTGGCTGTCGATCGAACCACTGGCGACCTCCTGGTCGCCTGGCGGGGGCCCGATCCAACCGCGGTAGCCAGCGAGGAAGAGCCGGCTGCGGCCATTCTGATGAACCTGTTCCGCAACACGCCCGATCAGCTGACCACTGGTGAGCTGAAGGTCAACGCCGGCGACTACAGCGACCTGGCCAATCCGGCTGCTGCCTTCAGTGCCAACAGCCAGCTCACGGTGGCCTGGCAGACGGAGGGGGGCATGGGCACCGGCTCTGATATTGCCGCCCGACGATTCCTGCTGGATCGGGGGCCGTTCACGGTGACGCCGATCGCCACCGATACCGCGGCTGCCGACGCCGACCTGATCCTCAACCAGACAACCGCTGAGCCGCAGCGGCAGCCGGCAATTGGCAGCGATGCCAGCGGCAATCTGTTCGCGGTCTGGCAGACCCAGGGTCAGGACGGCTTCAGCTGGGCGATTTTCGGCCGCCGGCTCGACGCCGCCGCTGGACCGAATGGCACGCTCGGTGCTGAGTTCCTGGTCAACACCGGCATTCAATTCGGGCCTCAGATCGCCCCCGCCATCAGCGTCAGCCCAGCGGGCCGGAGCGTGGTCGGCTGGATCGGCCCGGATGTACCCGAGACCGCCGAGGAGGGCGAGGGCGGCCATCCGCCGGCCGTGCATGCCAAGATTTTCGCTGACACCGGCGGCAGCCCGGTCAGCGAGGAACTGCTGCTGACGACCTACAGTGGCCTCGAAGACGCCCCGCTGGCAGCGGCGGCCGATGCCGCCGGCAACTACGTGGTGGTCTGGCAGAGCTGGGAGGACGCTGGCGACAGCAGTGACTTCGGCATTTATGCCAAGCGATTCCAGGCCGACGGCCGCTTTATCGACGCCAACGAGAACGGCCTCGACGACGACGCCGTGCTGGTCAACACGCAGACGGCCGGTCGTCAGGCCAGCCCCGCCGTGGCGATGGACCAGGCCGGCAACTTCGTGGTGATCTGGCAGACGGTCAACCCGGACGTTTCCGGCACCAACCTGGTCGCCCGCCGCTACGACGCCTCTGCCAAGACCTGGATCGACGATGTCGAATTCGTCATCACCGACACCGATCTCGTCGGACCGGCTGAGCCTGCGGCGGCGGTCGATGAACAGGGGCGGGTAACCGTGGTCTGGACCGCCTCAGATGAAGACGCAGCCACGCCCGAACTGGAGGGCACAGGAATATTTGCCCGCCGTTTTGCCCTCGCTGGCGAGCCCAACCCAGCCGAGATCTTCCGGGTCAATGACGAGGTCGCCACCGACCAGAACGGTCCGACCGTCGCGGCCAACGCCAGTGGCGAACTGGTGGTCGCCTGGGTCAGCGACCACAACGGGCTGGTGGACCCGCTCGACCCCGAAAAGAGCATTTTCGCGAGGGGGTTTGCGGCCGATGGCAGCCCGCTGGGCGACACCGAGTTTCTCGTGCATGAATATGTCAAGGATGCCCAGGAGCATCCGGCGGTCGGGATCGACGACACCGGTCGGTTGGTGATCGCCTGGCAGAGCATCAACCAGGAACTGAATCAGGAGGGCGAGGGGACGAGCTGGGGGGTCTACGCCCGCCAGTTCACCATCGACCGGGTCACCGACAGCATCATTCCCGTCCAGCCGGCCGAGTTCCGGGTCAACCAACAGACCAGCGAACCACAGCGATTCCCGGCGGTCGGGATCGACGCGGCCGGCAGGTTCCTCGTTGCCTGGCAGTCGCTCAATCAGGAT
The DNA here is from genome assembly GCA_965662195.1 of uncultured Pirellulales bacterium. GTDB lineage: Bacteria > Planctomycetota > Planctomycetia > Pirellulales > UBA1268 > UBA1268. The sequence continues at coordinate 15,169 of CBFIHA010000044.1, read as the reverse complement.
GGCAGCAGCTGGGCGGTGGTGCAGCGGTACTACGCCGCCGACGGCGCTCCGGCCAGTGACGAGGCGGTCGTGAACACCAGCACGAGGGGCCCGCAGATTCTGCCGGTGATCGCGCAAGCTCCGGCCGGCGATGCGACCATTCTCTGGACCGGTGGCGGGACGATCAGCGTCAGCGGTGACGGTGAGCGGCAGGACAGCCTCTTTGCCAGTGATGACTTTGCCCGGGCCGATGGCAGTGGGCTGGGCAGCGGCTGGGTGGAGGCATATGGCGGCTTTGCAATCGCGGCGGAAGCGGCAATCACACCGGCCGACAAGGCTCTGGCCACACTGGTCGATGACGCTCCGGCCGACGTCTCGGTGACCGGGGCGATTGCGGTGGCTGACACCATTGGTGCGTTCGCCGGGCTGACGGCCCGGGTGCGGGACGGCATCGACTCGCCGCTGGGTGACACCATGTACTGGGGTGGCCTGCGGCGGAAGGCCGACGGCTACGTGGCCCTGATTCGCCGCAGCATCGACGGCTTCTGGGAGACCCTCTCCCAGCAACCGGTTGCCACCGGTAGTGGCCTCGTTCGCTTCGATGTCATTGGTGATGCACTGGAACTGTTCCTCGACGATGTGGCGGTCGGGGCGGCGCAGGACAGTGCCATCACGGCAGCGGGCCGGGTTGGCATCCGGTCCACGTCGCAGACGGCTATCGATGACATCGCGGCGGCCGCAGTCACGTTTGCCGGGTCACAAACCGTGCGGCTCGAGGGGGCCTGGTCGCGGCCCTACCGCTTCATCCGCGATGATTTCAACCGGCCAGACAACGCCAGCCTGGGGGCTGAATGGACCGAGCGGTACGGCCAATTCCGACTGACCGATGCCGCTGCCGTCGCGGCCACCAACAAGGCCTTCGTCACCTTCGCGGAGGCGGCGTCGGCCGACGTTTCGCTGACCGGAGAACTCTCCGTCGAAAATGCGGTGGGGGCCTTCGCGGGATTTGCCGCCCGGGCCGGCAACGGAATCGCCACGCCGCAGCAGGACACGATGTATTGGGGCGGGCTGCGGCGGAAAAATGGTGGCTATGTCGCCCTCATCCGCCGCAGCACCGATGGGTTCTGGGAGACCCTTTCCCAGCAGCCTGTGGCCGCGGGCAGCGGGCTGGTCCGATTTGATGTCGTGGGCGATTCGTTGAAGCTCTTTGTGGATGGTGAACTCGTCGGATTTGTCAGGGACCGAATGATTCCTGCTGCTGGCGCCGTGGGCGTTCGCAGCACATCCGGGACCGCCATTGATGACTTCACCGCCACCAATGTCGTACTGCCGATGGCAACCTTCCCGTTCCAGGACCGCTTTTCGGCTGCCGATGGTGCCCAGCTTGACCGGTTCTGGGATGCCCGGTCGGGGAACTTCACCGTCCAAGGGAACCGGCTCGTGGGAGCCAACCCGGTCAACACCACCACCCTTCGGGCAGCTCTGGCAGGTGATGCGAGTATCTCGATGACGGTGCAGGTGCCGACCGCCGGCACCCACGCCGGTGCCCTCGCTCGTGGCGTCCCGCAACGGAACACTGCCTATTGGGGTGGCCTGGTCAACCGGGCAGGTGGCCTGTCGGCCGAGATCTGGCGGATCGTGGATGGCCAGCTCACTGTGCTTGCCAGCAGCCAGGTGGCGGCAGCCGCCACTGAGGACCATCAGGTCCAGTTTGATGTCGTCGGTGACTCGCTCAACTTGTCAATCAACGGCAGCCCGGTGGCCGCCGCGGTTGACGCGACCCTGTCGGCCGCAGGCCTGTTCGGCATGCGGGCCACCGCAGGAGCCAGCATCGACGACTTTGCGATTGCACTCGTTTGATTCGCGTGGAAAGGGATCGCCGAGCCGATGTTCCACCACTTCGGCCCGGCGGCTGCCTTGTGCTGGCATTGAAGCAAGCAGTCTGTCGAGAAAGTCTGCCGCCGCAAAAGCCGGCGATTGGCAACCCCCGGCCGCCAGCCCGGGGATAGCGTTGCGTGGCCCCCGGCTTGTAGCTTTTGACAATGCGCTGAGCGGAACGGAATTCCGGGAAGCCCGAGGCGCGAGTGTTGATGGTGCGCTGAGTGGCACCTAACTTCAGGAAGCCCGAGGCGCGAGCCGAGGGAATACGGTTCTGGGATCACACACGGGATTTCCCTCAGCTTGCGCGTCGGGCTTTGAAGCTTGGGCTTTTTCCTGCTGGTGCGGGTGAAGCCGCGGAACAAAACTTGCCGCAAGACGGAGAGTCGTTTTGTGCTCATTCGATCGCTCGGCAACTTGTGTGCCGAACAGGATTGTCATGAATGGCTTTTTCCGGGGTTAGGTAGGCCCGGGCCCGGCAACTCGGTTCTGTCTGAAAAGGGTACCCGTTGGCCCGAGAGCGAACCACTTTGGTACCTGGCAAGGACGGCGAAGCAGACAGATTTGCGGATCTGGCGATGGAGCTGGACGCAGCCAGAAGCCAAATGAGCCGCTCGAAGCCAGGTTTTGTGCTTCAGACAGAGCCTGGCTTGCGGTGCCATGGAAGACACCTACAGCTCAGCCGCGACCCAGCCGGCGACCGAAGCGACCCAGGTCGACGCCCTTCTTCTCGGCGTGCTTGAGCAGGGCTTGCGCGTAGACCTGCGTCGGGGTGATGGATGGCTTCTTGTCTGCCGGCTTTTTGCCAGTTGGCTTCACGCCAGTCGGCGGCCGCGTCGCCACCGCTTGCGTCCGGGCCTTTCGTCGCTGCTCGGCCCGGTCGATGTCGGCCTGGGTCCGCACCCGCATGCCACCCTGATTGGTTGCGTCGAACAACGCGAGCACCAGCTGCAGCTTGCCGAGGTCGGCATCGAGCAGCGCCGGCCTTTCAGCCGGACTTGCTTGCAGATACCGGTCGGCAGCCTGCCGGGTCAGCCCGCTGACTGCCTTGCCCAGTTCCCGCCGGACGTCAACAATTTCCTCGGTCGCCAGCCGATCGATGTTTTGCATGATCTGCCGCAGCTGCCGCCGGCAGCCGGCCGGATCGGCAGCTTCCTCGAGCAGCTGCTGCTGTAACACGATCGTCTCGGCGGCCAGATTAGGCCCAGAAAACCACCAGCCGGCGGCAGCGATGCCGGCCACAGTTACCACAGCGGTAAGGAGCCACCGCTTTCCCGCGGATGTCTTGGGCTGGTGTCGTGCTGGCATTGCTGCTTCCCTCCGGCCTGAGGCCACTACTTGTTGGCGTCGTTGTCACCCAGCTCGTCATCGACGTTCGACGGATCGTTGCCGTCCCCAATGGCCGCATACCGCAGCAGCACCTCGATTTCAGTCTCGTTGGTGATCGCCTCGACATGGCCGTCGCAGAAAACAAATTGCGTGACGCCGGGATGGAGGCTGCCAAACTTACGGTTGTTGGTGTCGTCGGGGCCGAGGGCCAGACCACGGTAGGGGTCCCGGAACAGGGTATGCGGCGTGTCGGACGGAAAGAAGGCGGTGTCGCCCTGGTTGTAATGCTCCAGCCCAGCAGCCGATGCCGGATCGACCGGCGGGATGTGCCGCTCACCGACGGCAAACGTCTTGCTGAGGCCGTCGGTCACCTCGGCAGGTCGCACCCGGGAAAAGGTATGGATCGCGCCCGCCCGGGTCGGATCGGGACCGCCCCCTGAGGGCGTGAAATAGTTGAAATAGGTGCCACCGCAGCCGGCGTAATCACCACCAGCGGCGATGCCTGTGGTTCCCGAGACTGGTGCCGCGTTATTGTTGTCAAAGTTGCGATCAGCGGCCGGCTGGCGGCGGCTGGGGCAGTAGTAGGTGGCCACCGGGGTCCGGAAGGCCGTCGCATTTGAGGCGTCCCAACAAGGCACCGTGTGATCGGGGTTGCGGGCATCAAAGATAGCCTGCTCCTCCAGGAAGGGCAGCAGCCGAAATGCCCAGCTGACATCAAACGGATCGCGGGTGAGCCGGCCAGTCGGAAAATGCTTCTGCACATCGGCGGCGAGGGCCACAGCCAGGCCAACCTGTTTCAAGTGGTTGCCACAGCTGATCCGTCGGCCCGCCTCCCGGGCCTGCTGGACCGCCGGCAGCAGAAGGCCGACGAGCACCCCGATGATGGCAATCACCACCAGCAGCTCAATCAGGGTGAAGGCTGCCGACCGCCGACGGCCTGCGAGCGGCCTTCCCTGTGATGGTTCTGACCGAAATTGAATGGGTGAGGGACGGACCCAAACCAATCGTGCGGCATCGAAAACTGAGCGCAGTCGGGATGGCAAAGCGAAGTTTCCGTCGAGTGCGTGCAGGACAGGATGCCCGAAGTGAACGTCCGACAAGATGGCATGGGCCCACGCCGACGCTGCGGAAACGACCCCCGCCCCATCCCGAAGAAGCCTCTGTGAGAAGACCCTCGCAAGTTGACGCATGACACTCCTCAGTTGGATGACGACACTGATCACTCAAAGTCCCACTGACGCTGTGGTCGGCTCCAGCCCGGGCATGGTCCCGGTCGAGCTGGCGAACCGCTCAACCGGCAGCCCGGTCTGCTGCAGCACCGACAGGTAGAGGTTGGGCAACGGATGGTTTCGCTTGCGGTCAAAGGCCAGATGCTGGCCGTGGCGAAAGCCACCGCCAGCAAAGAGCACCGGCATGTTGCGGTTGTCGTGGCTCGAGGCGTTTCCGAGGTTACTGGTCAGCAGGACACTGGTCTGGTCGAGCAACGTGCCGTCCGACTCGTCGGCTGACTGGAGTGATCGCAGAAAATCTCCCCAGGCATTGATGACCGACTTTTCGATGATCGCCAGCTGGCCCAGTTTGTCTTCGTCCCGGCCATGATGGCTGAGCGCATGATAGCCCTCCGCGACGCCCTCAATCGGCACCACGCCGCCACCACCACCGAAGTGGCAGACAACGAAGCGGGATGAGTCGGTGGTCAGGGCCAGCCGAATCATGTCGCTCATCAGCCGCTGCCGGGCGATGAAGTCGTTGGGGTTACCGATATCGACTGGCTTGGGCAGCTCGACCCGTGGTTTCGGCCGCTCCGTCCAGGCCTCACCGGCCGCCAGCCGCTTTTCAAGATCCCGGACGCTGGTGAAATAGGCATCGAGCCGGTCCCGGTCGCCGGCCCCCAGCCGCCGCTCCAGGGCCCGGGTATCATCGGCGACGATGTCCATGATGCTGCGGCCCTCGCGGGCCCGCTGCCGCTGCCGGCGTCGTTCGGCTGGCGAGTCATCAATAAACAGCCGGGCGAACAGCCGCGCCGGCGACGACTCAGCCGGAATCATCGAACCGTTCTCGGTGTAGGACGGACTGTTGCTGCCGGAAAGCGACAGGACCAGCGAGGGGAACCGGGTCTCGTGGCCAAGGTGTTTGGCCAGCAACTGATCGACCGAAATGGTGTTACCAGAGGGCACCCCACCGGTCATTGGTGCGGCCGTCAGCAGACTGGCCTCCGCCCGGTGGCCACCACTGACATCGGGATGGGAGGCCCCGGAGACCACCGTGTAGGCATCCCGCAGATCATCGAGATCCTCGAGGTACGGCGAGGGCCGAAAGCCAGCACCCAAGTCAGCCGGATTGAGGTTGTCGGCAATCAGTCCAAGGCCGAGGGTCATTGCCACAAAGCGGCGGGGCGCACGTTGCGTTGCCGCCGCTCCGAAGGCCGGCTGCATGGCCGAAAGCCACGGCATCGCCATCGCCACCCCGGCACCCCGCAGCAGGCTGCGGCGGCAGATTCGCTGCTGAAAGTCGTAGTAAACCTGCGGCCGCATACACACCTCCATAAAACTCCAATGCTACCATTTCGAGTGGCCGGAAACCCTTACACGGGCCGGCGGCCACGGTCCTCAAACACGGCGGCGACGGTTTATTTTGACAAAAACACGGGGCTGGCCACCACCGCCTTGAGCAGCGACCGCAGGCCGCCCCCCGCGGCCTCAGCTACAGCCGCTGCGACCGCCTGCCGGTCGGCAAAGGTCAATTCGGCCCCGGTCCCGTAGACCAGCAGGTGACCAGCCAGCGCCCGGGCCAGCCGATCGGTGTCGGCCGCCAACAGCCGTTTCAGGTCATCAGCATCGGTAAAGGACCGACCGTCGGGCAGGCGATCGCCCGGCTCGACGAGAGGCCCCGATTTTCGTTTGCCACCCACCAATACCGAATAGCGATCCCGCCACTGGCCGGCAGGGTCGAACGACTCAAGTGCGAAGCCATACGGATCCATCAGGCGGTGGCAGCTGGCGCAGCCGGCGGCGTCACGGTGGCGTTCCAGCTGCTCACGGATCGTCGTCGCACCCCGGATGTCGGGTTCGATGGCGGACACGCCCGCCGGGGGTGGTGGAATCGTCACTCCCAACAATCGCTCCGCCACCCAGGCCCCGCGGACCACCGGCGAGGTGGTGCTGCCGTTGGCGGTCACCTTGAGGATCGCAGCCTGGGTCAACAGGCCGCCACGGTGGGAGCCGGCAGGCAGATCGACGCGACGAAGGGCATCCCCTTGCACATCCTCAATACCGTAGAACCGTGCCAGCCGGCTGTTGAGAAAACTATGCCGGGCATCGATCAGTTCGCCGACAGGCCGATCGTCGCACAGCAACTCCGTCAGAAAGGCATGCGTCTCCTCCGGCATCGCCATCCGCACAATTGGATCGAACCCCCCGTAAAGTTTTCGGTCGGGCTGGGTGAAGTCAATCTGGTCGAGGTCGAGCCACTCGGCGGCGAAGTCTTCGATGAATTGCCGGGCGGGTGACTTTCGGCCCACAACCGGCGGCGGTGCCGGCCCGTCAGTGGCCAGGCCCAGCAGCCGATCGACTTCCGCCCGCAGAACCGCCGGATCATGCAGGCGTCCGGCGCGGGCAAGGGACTGGAGTGGTTGATCGGGCGGCGCCGCCGTCAAAAAGAACGCCAGCCGCGTCGCAATTGCCGCCTGATCGAGCGGCCCCGGCCGCTCGGTGAAGTAGCAGAACTCGGGATGGCAGAGGACCGCGCGGTAGCCAGCCCGCAGGGCAGCGGTGAAGGATTGCCCATCGGCCAAGAGCCGCGTGGCCAGTCCCGTTACCTCCGCCACCTCCGGCGGTTCAACCTCACGGCGAAAAGCCCGGCTGGCGAAATCGTGGATGCGGGCGGTGATGGCCTGCGCGGGCTGCGTCGGCATCGGCTCGAGAATGCCATCCTCACCGGCCAGCAACGGCAGGTCTCCGAAGAGCTGCCCGCGGAGTTCGGCGAGTTCATACCGATGAACCTGCTCCATCTCAATCCGGTCGATGGCGACCCCCGGCACGTCCTGCGGCTCGCCCTCGCCCGTGCCGACCTGCCCCCCCTTGAACGATGCCCGCTTAATTGTGAGATCCTGCGGCCTCACCTCGAGCATGTGCCCCCGGGGAAGCCAGGTCTCGAATTCGATCACCCGCGGCTCGGCTCCCGCCTCAAAACTGATTACCGGCTCGAGGATCGGGGCCGTTGAGACGCATTGACCGGAGTGCACCGCTGTCCAGACGCCTCCTGAGGCCGGCAGTTTGATGCCGGAGCTGTGCAGCCTGAATCGATACCAGCCATCAACCGGTGCCGTGGTGGCCGGAATCCGGCCGTAGTACGGCATGCTGCACGACCAGACAACCGCCCGGCCTTCCCGGAGCTCCGGCTCACGGCAGCGGGCCTTGGGATTCTTCCGGCAGATCGCCACCGGGTCGAGATCGCGGCGGTGCGGTTCTTGCTTCAGCAACGCCCGCCCAAACGCCTCGTCGAGGGCGAGGTCAACCACCTGCAGGTGGTTGGCCAGATGGTGATGGGAGAAGGCCTGCCATTCAGCCACCGTCGTAAACCCGCGGGGCCGCCCCTCGGCGGGCAACTGCTCGGCCAGCGGGATGTCGATGGCCAGCAGATCGTGCAGCGACCGCTCGATCTGCAGCCGCGTCAGCCGCCGGCCCCGGACCCGACCGAAGGCAGCCTGCCGCAACCGCTGGGTGGTCCGCAGCCAGTCGCTGTACTCGCTGACGAAGCAATCCCGCGCTGCAGGGCTGGGCTGCTCAGCCTCGGCCGGCGGCATTTCGGCCGCAGCAACCCGGTCGATGATCCGGGCCCAGACCCGATCGGCATGCGGGTCGGCCGAATCGAGGCCAGCAGCCAGCACTGCCTCAAGGTCGAGGCCAGCTTCACCGGCATCGCCAGCATGGCAGTCGAGGCAGTGCCGATGGAGAAACGACGCGATCTTCGGGGTCAGCGGCGGGCGTTCGCCCGCCGCCAATGGCAAGGGGAATGCTAGCGCCACAACCAGCAGGCAGCCGGCCGCCGCGGCAATCTTCACGTATTCCAGCCAGCAACTCATCATCGGGTAAAGCAGACCAACAAACGGCCGTTTCGGCAGACCAATTGAACGCCTCAAGTGATGTCCGCCGCAGTGAACCTGTTACACCGCCAGGCTACCGACGAGAACCGGCTATTCGTCGCTGCTCCGGAGCTTTGCCAGCACGGTGTAGTCCTCAAGCGTTGTGGTATCCCCCACCGTCTCGCGGCCGGCAGCAATGTCGCGGAGCAGCCGCCGCATGATCTTGCCGCTGCGGGTCTTGGGCAGCGAAGCGGTGAAGTGGATGTCGTCCGGTGAGGCGATCGCTCCGATCTGGTGCCGCACGTGCTGACGGAGTTCCTTCCGGAGGGCGTCATCGGGTTCACCACCCCGCAAGGTCACGAAGACCGCCACCGCCTCGCCCTTGACGTCGTGCGGCCGGCCGACTGCCGCTGCCTCGGCCACGGTCGGATGGCTGACCAGCGCGCTTTCGATCTCGATTGTCGAAAGCCGGTGGCCGGCCACGTTGAGCACGTCATCGATCCGCCCCATGATCCAGTAATAGCCATCGGCATCCTGACGGGCATTGTCGCCGGCCAGGTACTTGCCCGGCACCCGCGACCAGTAGGTCTCGACGAACCGCTCTTCATCACCCCAGATGCCCCGCAGCATGCCGGGCCAGGGCTTCGTCATCACCAGCCAGCCCCCTTCGCCCTGCTCCACCGGATGGCCGGCGGCATCGACGATTTCGGGGCAGACGCCCGGCAGTGGCAGCGTGCAGCTGCCCGGCTTGGTCGGCGTGCAGCCCGGCAGCGGGCTCATCATGATGCCACCGGTCTCGGTCTGCCACCAGGTGTCGACGATCGGGCACCGCTGGCCGCCAATTGTCTCGTGGTACCAGATCCAGGCCTCCGGGTTGATACCCTCCCCCACGGTGCCCAGCAGCCGCAGGCTGGAGAGATCACGGCCGTCGATGTGCTCCAGCCCCCACTTCATGAAGGCCCGGATGGCCGTCGGCGCGGTGTAGAAGATGGTTGGCTTCTCTTGTTCGATGATCTCCCAGAACCGGCCCTGGTGCGGGGCGTCAGGGGCCCCCTCGTAGATCAGGATGCCCACCCCGGCGGCCAACGGGCCGTAGGTAACGTAGCTGTGGCCGGTGATCCAGCCACAGTCGGCGGTGCACCAGAAGAGGTCGTCGTCCCGCAGGTCAAAGACCCACTCGGCGGTTGTCTTCGCCCACAGCAGATAACCGGCGGTGGTGTGCTTGATGCCCTTGGGCTTTCCGGTCGAGCCGCTGGTGTAAAGAATGAACAGCGGCGCTTCTGAGTCCATTGCCACCGGCGGAAAGTCCTCCGGCATGCCGGCGATCAGATCCTCCCACCAGATGTCGCGGCCCGCGACCATGGTGACGTTCTGGCCGGTCCGCTTGAGCACGATGACGTGCTTGACCGACGGTGACTTTTCCAGGGCCTCATCGACGTTGGCTTTCAGCGGCAGGGCACTGCCCCGCCGCCAGCCGCCGTCGGCGGTGATCACCGCCACGGCCTGGGCGTCGTTGTTGCGGTCGGCGATCGCCTCGCTGGAGAAGCCCCCGAAGATCACCGAGTGCACTGCCCCGATCCGGGCGCAGGCCAGCATGGCGATCACCAGCTCCGGCGTCATCGGCATATAGATAGAGACGACGTCGCCCGGCTTGATCCCCAGCTTGGCCAGGCCCGCCGCTGCCCGGCTGACCTCGGCCTGTAACTCACGAAACGTCAAGGTTCGCCGCTCACCGGTCGGCTCGCCGACCCAGACCAGCGCTGTCTTGTCGCCCAGGCCCGCGGCCACATGCTGGTCAACGCAGGCCGCCGCGGCGTTGGTCTGGCCGCCGGCGAACCATTCGGCATGCGGGGCATTCCAGCGGAGCACCTCTTCATACGGCTTCAGCCACGGCAGGGCCGCAGCCCGTTCGGCCCAGAAGGCGGCGGGGTCGGCAGCGGCCCGGTCGTAGAGTTCGCGGTAAGCCTCGAGTGAACCGATTCGGGCCTGGCTGGAAAACGCCTCAGAAGGCGGGAAGGTCCGATGCTCCTGCATCACGCTGGCCACCCGTCCGGCTGATTTTTCGGTTTCCGCCATTGCCTGCTCCTTGCCCTATGGTCTGAAAAATTGAAGGGAGGGACCCGTCGCGACTCAGCCGGAATCCCCAAAACAGATCCCGAGGCCGCGAGCGGCCCGGATGGCGGAGCCGGCCGGGTCGACCCGCGAGAGCGTGCGAATCGCCACCGCGATCGGCACGCTCTCAATCTCGGGAGGCCGGTAGCATACCATTTCGCCAAACCGGCCCTCGTGAATCAGCTGGACAGCCAGCACGCCGAACTCGGTGGCCAGCACCCGGTCAAATGTGGTCGGCTCGCCCCCCCGCTGCAGATGCCCCAGCACCACTATCCGGGTCTGCCGATCGAGCCGACGGGCGATTTCGGCGGCGATTACCTGCCCGATGCCACCGAGTTTGACCTGTTCGTTGGCGCCGGTGGCGGTGACGCAGACGAGATCGCCGGTCGGGAGTGCCGCCCCTTCGGCCACCACCACCAGGGCATGCCGCCGGCCGGCCGCCTCGCGGTCGGTGATCTTCCGGCAGACGCTCTCGAAGGTCCAGCCGATCTCGGGCAGCAGAATGACATCGGCCCCACCGGCGATGCCGGCATGCAGACCAATCCAGCCGGCGTGGCGGCCCATCACCTCCAGCACCATAATCCGCTCATGGCTGGCGGCCGTCGTCCGCAGCCGATCGAGGGCATCGGTGGCAGCGGAGACCGCCGAGTCGAAACCGAAGGTGAAGGCGGTCGCGCCCAGGTCGTTGTCGATCGTCTTGGGCACACCAACCACCGGAATACCGAACTCGTGAAACTGCTCGGCGATCGCCAGCGAGCCGTCGCCACCGACGCAGATCAGCCCGCAGATGCCCAGCTGCCGGACGGTCTGGGCCACACCAGCGAGCAGCCCAGGATCGATGGCGATCCGCTGGTCCTCGCCCACGGTCGCCGCAAACCGGCCCCGGTTGGTCGAGCCGAGGATCGTCCCACCAAGGGTGAGGATGCCGCTGGTGTTGCCCGGCGTCAGCGGGATGTAGTCGACCGGATCGACCAGCCCCTCATAGCCCCGCAAGAAGCCGACACAGGAGTAGCCAAGCCGATCAGAGGAGATCACCGCTGCCCGGATGACAGCGTTGAGGCCGGGGCAGTCACCGCCGCTGGTGAGAATACCGATGCAGGGTTTGGGGCTGGTCATGGTCGTGCTCCTGTTGAAAACCAGGTTGTCACCGCAAAACGGAGAAGGTCGCGACCACCTTTGACCATCTGCCCAAAGTCGGCCTTGCTGGCGCCCTGCTGACGGTCGGTGAAGATGATGGGAACCTCGCGAATGACACCACCGGCCCGATGGACCTGCCAGAGCATCTGCTCCTGGATCGCATAACCTTCGGTCGGGTTTTGAAGGGCCTTCAGCACGGCCAGCCGAATCACGCGGAAGCCGCTGGAACCGTCCCGGGCCGGCACCCGGAGCACCCACCGCGTCCACCAGCAGACGATCCAGCTGAGAATCTGACGCGACAGCGGCCAGCCGACCACGCCGCCGCCACGAATTTTTCGTGAGCCGATCACGACATCGGCGGGCGGCTGGCCCGGTGGCTCGACGGCTTTGAGCAACCGGGGAATGTCAGCGGGGTCATGGCTGAAGTCGGCGTCGATGTTGACCGCCAGTCGGTAGCCGCGGCGGCGGGCCTCATGCCAGCCATCCCTGATCGCGCTGCCGAGGCCGCGGCGGTCGCGGCGGATCATCACGGTGAGCCGCGGATCAGTTGCGGCCCGCTGCGTGGCCAGCTTGCCGGTGCCGTCGGGCGAATCGTCATCCACCACCAATAGATCAAGCCGGGGATCGGCCGCAAGCACGGCATCGATCAGCCGCAGGACGTTCTCAGCCTCCTGATAGGTTGCGGCAATCACCAGCACCCGGTCGGACGGCGGCAGGCCGCTGGCATCGGAACAGGATGGGGCGGGGACGGCTGGCATCATGGCTGCGGTCAGAGTGTCGCAGATCGACCGCAGCCAAGAAAGCCAGCCAGCGGCTCAGGCCCGCCGGGACGATTCGACCTGACCACCGCGCCGCAGCCGGGCAAACAGTTGTGAGTAGTCGCCGAGTCGAACCGCAAAGACCGACCCGTCGGGGCAATTGGGGTCGGGATGGTTGTCCTCCTCGATCACCACCATGTCGGAGTCATCTGGCTCGACAGCTGCGACGGGCGGTGCCACCGATTCGTCAGCCTCGCCGGGAGGCAGCGGGTCGACTGATGCTGCCGCTGAGGCGGGAGCGGCCCGGTTCGGCTCGGCTACCGGCAACTGACGGGCAATTGCCTGCCCCTCACGGCTGGCCACATGCAGCCGGTCGTGAAAGCCCTCCGGCCCCTGCATGACGAATCGCTCGGCTACCGACTCTTCCTCGGCAAACAGTTCGGCAAAGGGATCACGACGATCAGCATCCTCGGCTCCGAACGGCGGATCAAAGACAAGCTCGATCTCGGCATCCTGGCAACCGGTCGCCACATCGGCAGCCCGGGGCTGCAGCCGCATCATCACCTCGGCATCGGCACCCAGGCCGTCAAACCCACCGGCCGCCTCGGCCAGCGCTCTGATTGCATACTCGGTGGCCGCCCGGGAGGCCTCGAAGCCGATGGCCGAAACCCCGTGGTGTTCGTCTTCGTCGTCAGCACCATCATCATCGACTGCCCCGTCCCGCTCCCCGGCTTCTTCCCCCGCTTCGGCGAAGGCGATGGTTCGAGAACCCGTTGTCGGCTCGGACGGCTCGCTCTCGGTCGCCGCGGGCTCATCTTCAAGGCTTCCGAACTCGATGATGGCAGCCTCCGAATCATCCTCGAAATCGTCGCAGTCGACGGAGATGGGGGCGACGGTCACCGCCGCCGAGTCGGACCAACCAGCGGCGGCAACTGCCCCTCTGCCCTCACCGGGCGGTTCGCCGCGCAGGGCCGCCGGCGGCGGCAGCCGCTGGATCTCTTCCCAGGCGGCGGCCAGGTCGCCAGTGCTCACCCGTGCTGCCCGGCGATTCTCGGCAAGCCGCAGGGCCTGATCGCAAAGCTGATTGATCAGCCGGGGGACGCCATCGGTGATGGTGTAGACCGCGGCGTCGCAATCTGGCTCGAAGCAATCGTCCCAGGCCAATCCTGCCGCCCGCAGCTGGGTCCGGAGGTAGCCGCAGGTGTCGTCATAGTCGAGCGGCTCAAGGTAGCCCCGCACCGCAATCCGCTGGGCCAGCCCCTCAAAATCCTTTTCGCCTAACAGTTCCTCGAGGCGGACCGTGCCGGCAAGCACCAGGTGTACCGCGGGCTGGTCAGTGATGACGCCGGCCAGCAGCCGCAGTTCTTCCAGCAGCCGCCGGGGCAACGTATGGGCCTCGTCGACGAGCACCACCAGGCCCGACCCGGTCGCCGCCAGGCCCCGCAGTCGATCGACCAATCCGATCCGCAGTTCCTCTTCGTCGAGCCCGCGGTAGGGCTCACCCAGATCGGCCAGGATCGACTGCCAGAGCCCCCGCCGGGTGCAGATGCGGGCACCGGAGAGCAGTGCCACGGCGAACCGGTCGTCAAGCTCTTCCCGCAGGCAGGCCAGCAGCAGGGACTTTCCCGTGCCAGTCGGACCGACCAAAAGCCCGACTCCCTCGGCGCGGTCGACACCCCGCCGGAGTGATTCGACTGCCTCCCGGGCATCGCGGGAGGGATGGAACGACGCCACCCGCGGCAGGGTCATGAAGGGTCGGTTGCCACAGGGGCGAAGGCGGTGGGATGTTGGCATGGACATTATTAATGGATGGAGCGATCGCGGGGCGGGGCCGCGGATCGGCCCCCGAACTGAGGTTCAACCCGCACCATTCTCTTTTCGACCACGGACGGCACCTTCCTGCACTGCGGACCGGGCGCATAGACTTTAGGGGTTCGGGCGGTCGTCCCGATGCCGGTGGCCCACGCGGAATCTGCCGGTTACGCCCGGGGAGGCCGCCCACCCCAATCCGCCCGAGAAACCCCGGTCATGTTCCGCATCAAAATCTGTGGCGTGACCTCGGCCGACGATGCCGGGCTGGTCGCCGGCTGTGGTGCCGACGCCATCGGCCTGAACTTTATCGCCGGCTCGTCCCGCTGCCTGGCAGTTGAGCAGGCCGCGGCCATTGCCACCGGGCTGCCGGCAGGCATTGTCAAAGTGGGGGTCTTTGTGGGACGGCCGGCTGGCGAGATGCTGGCGATCGCTGACCGCGTCGGGCTCGACATGATCCAGCTGCACGGCTTCTTTGATGGACCACCCGCCACCAGTGATCCCCCCTGGCGGTGCGACGAGCTGCGACCCTATCCCGTGATCCGCGCCGTCCGGCTGGACGAGCCGTCGGCCGACCCCGACCGGCTGGCCACTGCCCGTCAGTGGATCGATGCCGCCGCCGCCTGCGGTCGGCAACCGGCCATGGCCCTCCTCGATGCCGGCGTTTCACGTGGCACGACCGCCGGCCGGCTGGGCGGCACCGGCCATGCGGTCGACTGGGAGGCGGTGGCCGAATCACCACCGCTGCAGGTCCCGATGACACTGGCGGGTGGGCTGACACCGGAAAATGTGGCGGCTGCCATCAAGGCCAGCCAGCTGACCGCAGTCGACACTGCCAGCGGCGTCGAGTCGGCCCCCGGCTGCAAAGACCGCGCCCTGGTTCGCCGGTTTGTGGCTGCCGCCCGGGCGGCGCTGGCTATTCCCCCAATCCGCTAGGTTCTGCCTGAAAAGGCTACCGTTGGCCCGAGAGCGAGCTGCTTGGGTCTCTGGCAAGGAGGGCGAAGCAGCCAGATTTGCGGATCTGGCGATGGAGCCGGACGTGGTCAGAGGGCATACGAGCCGCTCGAAGCCAGGTATTTGGTTT
>CBFIHA010000043.1:0-30091 GCA_965662195.1 uncultured Pirellulales bacterium | reverse complement strand
TAGACACCTGCATCGACCCGGGGATACTCCAGGTATTTTCGGGGGTGCCCGGCCCTGGTGCTGAACTGGCTGAAGATGATCTCGGCCTCCCCCTCATCCTTGAAGCCCATCTCCTGCCAGGTCTTGCCCGCCTGTTTCATGGCCATCTTTTGGTCGAGGTCGGCTAGCGTCTTCCGCAGCCGCTTTGTCACCCGGTCCTCTGGTTCGGTATGGCCGTGAACCTTGGCTGGCTGCCGGGGCCGGACGGTCCATGTGAAGGCCTCGTCGGCCACCTTGCGGCCAAGGGCCAGATACTTCTCGAAGTGGACGGAGGAGAAGAACTGCTCAGCCCCAACGGTGTCGAAGCTGACGATGCTGCCATCCTCGGGGATCTCCTCGAGCGGTACATCGAAGCCGAACAGGTGGCGGATGGTGGCTGAATATTCACGCCGATTGAGCCGCCGCAGGGTGAGGGCCCCGCCGTGGTCGGTCAGCCGCCGCCGGGCCTCTTGAATGGTGCCGGTGAGGGCGGTGAGGGCTTGCCGCAGTTCAGCGGCTTCTGGTTGGGCGGCATCGTCGGGCGGCATGGCCCCGCCATTGAGCTGATCAAGCACATCCTGCCACCGCTGGGCGGTGTCGTTGGTGTCGATCTGCCAACTCACGGTATCGAACCGTACTTGCCCGTTGGCATCATTGGCGTTGTGGCAGTCGATGCAGTAGCTGTTCAGAAACGGCTCGAGTGTTGCCCGGGGGACGGGCGTCACCGCCGCTGGCGGAAGCTGATCAGCCAGAACCGCGCTGCTGGAACAGGCAAAGGCGAGGCTGCCAAAGATGGTGGCAATTTGGGTGCGGATCATGGGTGATGGAGGTGGGTTTCGGAAAGCAGGGCCCTGCGTCTCGGGCAGATGCTTGCAGGGAGGGATCGAAAGCCAGCATGATGGCAGCCAGGCACTACTAATGGCGGGGCTTCAAAAACAATTACAATCAGGAGGCGGTGTTTGGACAGGCATACGGGCGTGCCAGAAGGCTGCCGCGAATACTTTTCGCGACACTGACGACTCTTTCGGCGGCGGTATCCAGCGAACGCCCTAGGTTTCTCCGGGGGGTGAACGAAGGGGCTGGCAGCCGCGTAAAAAAAGTCGGTGCGCTACGGGTGCCGGTTCTTCCGGTTGCTCCGAGATTGTGAGGAGAGGCGATGGCGACGATTCAGCTCAAGACAGAGATTCCCGGTCCTCGTTCGCGCGAACTGTTCGCTGCCCGGCAGCAGCATGTTGCGCCGGGGCCCTTTCACACCACCCCGATCGTGGCCGCTCATGCCGACGGGGCGGTGGTCACCGACGTGGACGGCAATCGCTTCCTCGATTTTGCCAGCGGCATCGGGGTGACCAACCTCGGCCACCGCGATCGGGCTGTGATGGCGGCGATTGCCACTCAGGCCGAACAGTTCGTCCACACCAGCATCAACGTGGTGGCGTACGAGGGTTACATCACGCTGGCGGAGCGACTCAACGGCCTGCTGCCCGAGGCCGGCCCTTGCAAGACCTTCCTGGCCAACTCGGGGGCGGAGGCGGTGGAGAATGCCGTCAAGTTTGCCCGGGCCGCCACCGGGCGGCAGGCGGTGATCGCCTTTGAGCATGGCTATCACGGTCGCACCTACATGGCGATGGCGTTGACGGCAAAGGCGCATCCGTACAAGAGCGGCTTCGCCCCCTTCCCGGCGGAGGTCTATCGGGCAGCCTATCCCGACTTCTACCGCTGGCCGGGTGTTGCCGGCGACCCCGGTGCCTGCCCCGGTGAGTGCGACGGGGCATGTCAACTCAAGCGGTGCCTCTGCCGCGAGGCCTTTGCTGCCTTTGCTGAGATGGCCCGGGCCCAGATTGGTGAAACCAACGTGGCAGCCGTGATCATCGAGCCGGTGGCTGGCGAGGGCGGCTTCATTCCAGCCCCAGCGCCGTTTCTCAAGCTGCTGCGGGAATGGTGCGATCAGCATGGCGTGGTGTTGATCTTTGACGAGGTCCAGACCGGCTTTGGCCGCACCGGCAGCCTGCTGGCCTGCCAGCAACTTGGGGTGACCCCCGATCTGGTCGTACTGGCCAAGGGGTTGGCCAACGGCCTGCCGCTCTCGGCAGTGACTGGTCGGGCCACCGTGATCGATGCCGTTGGCTTGGGCGGGGTCGGCGGCACCTACTGCGGCAACCCGCTGGCCTGCGCGGCGGCGCTGGCCGTCCTCGACCGGTTTGAGGATCCGGCGGTGCTGGCCCATGCGAGGCACCTGGGCGAGCAACTCAGACAGCGGCTTGATGGCTTTGCGCAGCAATTTCCCCGGATCGGTCAGACGCGGGGCCTCGGCCCGATGCGGGCGATTGAACTGGTGGCCGACCGCGCCACCAAAGTACCGGACAAGGCAGCGGCGCAGGCAGTGGTGCGGTATGCCTACGAACACGGCCTGATCCTGATGGCCTGCGGCACACACGGAAATGTGCTGCGGTTTCTGATTCCGCTTACCATGGCCGATGAGGAACTTGATGAGGGGCTTAATGTGATTAAAGCCGCCCTGACGACCCTAGCCAAGGAGTAGCGGTGGCTGCTTCACGAGAGCCCTTGGTGAAGTTCACCAGGGGCAGGCGGCATTGGTCAGTAAGACTCGCAACTATGCGAGGAGTGTCTAGCGTTCACTCGATTTGAGGAAGCAGGCAATGCGGAGCCAAGAAAGTTTTTGCTCCGCTTGATAAGAGTGCCAATATTTGACGACCTGGTTTGCCTCGTCCCAGGTGCACGCAAGAGCCGTGCGAATCTGACGGGCTGCCGCTGGCTTATCCCCCTCGCGGCAGGCGGTGTCGATGTCACTGATGAGTTTGTTGAGCACGGGGGTACTCATTTCGCCCGTGAAAGCCTTGACCTCATCAGGAAGGCAGCCTTGACCAAACCTGTCTTCGAGAACCCCAGCAATCGACTGCATCGCCACGAGAGAATGAGACAAAGTTTTTTCGAGTTGCTCGATGCGTTGCTCAAGGGTTTTTAAGCCATGCGGAACTGGAAGAATCATCGGGATGATCATTTCGTAGTTCCTACAGAAGGCCTGAGTGATCAGTTCGGTGCCGGTGGTGCAACGGCGTCGATCTTTGCGGCCAGGATGAAGTCGTTCTCCGACAGGCCGCCGATGGCGTGGGTGTAGATTTCAACCCAGACCTTGCGGTAGCCGACGAGGTGCAGGTCGGGATGGTGCTGCTCCCGTTCGGCGAGGGCACCAATGCTGTTGATCAGCCGGATGCCATCGCGAAATGTTTTCAGGGTCCAGTCCCGGCGGATCCGCACGCCGTCATGGGTGAGCTGCCACTCGGGCAGGGCAGCCAGGTGGGCTTCGGCCTCAGCGACTGAAAGCTTGGGCACGCCCCCTTCGCAGGGCAGGCATTTTTTGGCAGCGAGTTCAGCGGCTGTCGGTCGGTTTTCCATGGCTGGCCCGTTAAAGCGTCGGGAGGGAAGGCATTGGGGGGGCCGCGGCATGGCGGGCGGCGAGGCCACCGACGAGCCGGCTGCAGATTCCCTCAAGGTACGGCCGGGACTGGGTGTCGTCGTAGTTGGCGGCTGTCTGGCCGGCGTCGCCGTGTTCACGAATCGGAATTTGAATCGGGACCTCACCAAGGAAGGGAATCTCCAGTTCCTTGGCCGTCCGCTTGGCACCGCCGGTGCCGAAAATGTCATACCGCTTACCCGTGTCGGGGCAGACGAAGAAGCTCATGTTCTCCACCATCCCGAGGACGGGGATGTTTACCTTCTGAAACATCGCGATCGCCTTGGTGGCATCGAGCAGCGCTACGTCCTGCGGGGTGCAGACCACCACCGCGCCGGAAAGCGGTAGCACCTGCGAGAGCGTCAGGGCAATGTCACCCGTCCCCGGCGGCATGTCGATGATCAGATAGTCAAGCGGTCCCCAGAGGGTGTCGCGGAGCATCTGGGTGATCGCGCCGTGCAGCATTGGTCCCCGCCAGACTACCGCCTCGCCCGGCGGCACCAAGAAGCCCATCGACATCACCGGCAGCGGCTGCACGGCAAGGCCATCAGGCAGGGGCTCAGCCGGCTGCCCGGGGTCAAGCTGTTGCGGAACGATCCGGCCTTCTTGGATCGCCGGCCGGCCTTCAAGACCAACCAGGTGTGGCACGCTTGGCCCATAGACGTCGGCATCGAGAATGCCCACCCGGCTACCGGCCCGGGCCAGCCCGATGGCAATCGAGACGGCAAGTGTGCTTTTTCCGACCCCCCCCTTGCCCGAGCCGACGGCAATCACACTCTTGGCTTCGAGGCCGATCTGGCCCAGCTTGGTCGGGGCTCGGTCATGGGGCGTGATGGTGATGCTCACCTCGGGGACTGCCGGAAAGGCGGTCCGCAGTCGCTCTTCGATCCGGCCCCGGATCTGCTTCCAGAGGATCCCTGAATGGGTTGTGAGCCCAACTTCGACGGCAATCCGGCCGGCATCAGCGGTGATGGTGCCAACCTGTCCCATGTCGCACAGGGGCCGGCCCGATTCCGGGTCGGCGATGTCTGCCAGGATGCCGCGGATGGCATCGATGGTTGGGGCGTTGCTCATCGCACCTGCTCCGTTTCTGCTGTCACCAGCAGTTGGCCGGCCGCTGGAGTGGCCGTGAGTTCTGTTTCAATGGCTCCGGAGAGGGTGCCACCGGCTCGGCTGGCCGTCATGAACAGCCCCCGCGGCCGCAGCGACAGCGACACGATCACCAGCAGGCAGGTCAGCATCGCCAGCCCGGCCGACAGGCCGCCGTCGGCCTGCACGCCCTTCTGCGTGGTCTTGAAATACATCGCCGTAATCAGCCGTAGATAATAGGCGGCGGCAATGGCGGCATTCAGCACGAGCACAATCGTCAGCCCCAGGAACCACTGCTGCCGGTCACCAAACACGGCCATGCCGCTGTCGACACCCAGGGACGCGGTCACCAGCGAGAGCTTCCCCCAGAAACCGGGAAAAGGGGGAATGCCGGCCAGGCTCAGCAGGAAGACCGCCAGGCAGAAGGCCGCCACCGGGTTGGTCGCGGACAGGCCGTTGAGATCGTCGACCGTCTCGATTTCCTCAAGCTTCGGACGTTCCTGGCTGGTGGCCGACCATTCCGGCCAGCGATGGCCCAGGTAGGTCAGTCCCCCAAAGAGGCCCACGGTGGCGGCGAGGTAGGTGGCCAGATAGAAGAGGGTGGCGGCCATCCCATCCAGGCTAAGGGAGTCAGCGGTAAGTGGTTCTGCTCCCAGCGGTCCGATTGCCGGACTGACGGCAGCGGCTGCGGCCAGACCGACCAGCAGGTAGCCGGCATGGGCGATTGATGAACAGGCCAGCAGCCGCCGCAGGTTGGTCTGGAGCAAAGCCATGCAGTTGCCAACCGTCATGGTGACCGCCGCCACCACGGCCAGCATCTGCCAGGCATGCGACAAGAGTGCAACCGCAACCGGCCCTGCCGGCTGGCCGCTACCCAACGGTGGAACCGCCAGGGCCACGATGCGGGCCAGGACCACAACGCCGGCTACCTTCGGGAGGGTTGAGAGCACCGCCGCATTGCTCGGGCTGGTGCCTTCATAGACATCGGGGGCGTAAAAGTGCATCGGCACGGCCGCCAGCCGGAAGGCGGCACCGGCCAGGGCCATCCCGAGGGTCACCGGCAGCAGGACAGCCGCCATGCTGGCGGTGATGGTGCCGACCATCACCGCGTCAGCAGCCGCTGCGGGGGCACCGCCGAGGGCCCGCAGTTGGCTGCCAATGGCGGGCAGCGAGGTTGAGCCGCCCAGGCCATAGAGGCAGACGACCGAGTAGAGGAACAGCGCAGAGGCCACCAGCGACAGAAAGAAATACTTCAGGCTCGCCTCCTGACCGGCCGCGTCAGTCCGCTTGAGCGCCAGCAGGATGTAGGTTGGGATGGAGACCAGTTCGAGCCCGATAAACAACAGCACAAGATCGTTGGCCAGGCCGACGAGGGCCAGGCCGGCCAGTAGAATCAAAAAGGTACCGGCCTCTTCACCGGTGCCGTGCCGGCGGCCGCCGCCATCGGCCTGCACCGCCGCTCGCCAGTGGTCACCCGACTGCACCAACGCCAACAGCAGGCCAGCCCCGTAGGTCAGCAGCCGGACGTAGGCCGAAAAGCCATCGAGCGTGACCGGACCGGAGGAGACCACCGCTCCGTCAGCCGGCTGGCCCCCCGCCAGCAACAGGGCGATGCCCAGGCCGACCACCGCCACCAGCCAGCCTGACCGCAGGCCACCGAAAGCGGCAGCGAGGTAGGCGACCAAGGCGGCCAGGAACAGCACCACCTCGGGGGTGAGGAGCAACAGGGTTTCGACGGATGTTGTCATCAGCGGGAAGCGGGGGTGGAGGGGGCAACGGTGACCAGATCCTGCACAGGGTCTGGCTGCCGGGGCGGGGAATGGGTGATCATCTCGCCGTCGCGAACGTCTCGGGAGTGGGCTGTGGGCCGCATCTGGTCATTGAAGGCCCGGCTCGAGGCCAGCGTCAGTTTCCGAACGGTCGCCGACGGCGGGTCGAGGAAGCTGGCTGGTGTCAGGCCAATCCAAAGGACAAAAACCGCCAGCGGAGCCAGGGCGGTAATCTCGTGCCAACGCAGGTCGAGTGACTCTGCCGGCTCGCCGTCGGCCTGATGCGTGGGTGGCAACCGCGAGGCTCCAAAGAAGACCCGCTCCACCGCCCAGAGCATGTACCAGGCCCCCAGCACCACTCCGACCACGCCCATCAGGGCGAAGAGCAGATAGCTCTGCTCAAGCCCGACGTTGACGCCGGTCCAGGCGCGTTGGAAGGAGCCGGCCAGAATCATGAACTCGCCGACAAAACCGTTGAGCCCCGGCAGCCCGATGCTCGAAAAGGTGAACAACATGAACAGCACCGTCAGCCACGGGGCCTTAGTCGCCACCCCGCCGAGGCTGGCGATCGACCGGGTATGGAACCGTTCGTAGAGCATGCCGACCAGGGCAAAGAGCCCGGCCGAGGAGAGACCGTGATTGATCAACTGGAGGTTGGCGCCCTCGATCGCCACCGGCTCCAGGGCGAACAGCCCCATCACGACATAGCCCATGTGGCTCACCGAGGAGTAGGCAATCAGCCGCTTGAGATCCTGCTGGACCAGGGCGACGAGGGCTCCGTAGACGATGCCGAACGCGCCCAGGGCAAACAACCAAGGGGCAGCCAGAGCGGTCGCCTCAGGCAGCATTGGCAGCGAGAACCGCAGGAAACCATAGATGCCGATCTTGAGGAGCACG
This sequence comes from uncultured Pirellulales bacterium, assembly GCA_965662195.1. Taxonomy (GTDB): domain Bacteria; phylum Planctomycetota; class Planctomycetia; order Pirellulales; family UBA1268; genus UBA1268. Next base: position 22,846 of record CBFIHA010000043.1, on the reverse strand, counting down.
CCGGCCAGATCAACGCTGCCGCCGGTCGGGGCTTCGACATGGGCCAGTGGCAGCCAGGTGTGCAGGGGAAAGATCGGCACCTTTACCGCAAAGCCAACCAGGAGGGCCAGGAAGACCAGCCACTGCAGATAGCCCCCTTCGGCATCCATTGGCAGCGGATGCTGGGTGAGGCCGGCAGTCAGCAGGTCGATGTCAAAGGTGATGCTGCTAGTGTGCGAGGCGTTCCAGAGGACGATGGTCACCAGACCGAGAAAGGCGAGCACACTGCCTGCCAGGGTGTAGATGAAAAAAGTGACCGCCGCCCGCCGGCGTTCATCGTGGCCCCAGATGCCGATCAGGAAGAACAGCGGCACCAGGGTGAACTCGAAGAAGACATAGAACAGGATGATGTCACGGGCCGCGAAGACCCCGAGCATCGCCGCCTCGAGCAGCAGCAGCAGCATGTAAAAGCCGACCGCACCCTCCTTGATGGCATCCCAGCTGACCATGATGGCCGTCAGCGAGAGCAGGGCCGACAGCCCGAACAGCCAGAGTGACAGGCCGTCGAGGCCGATCGACAAGCGGATGTCGAAGATGCCGCCGGTCAGCCAGGGCACCGAGAGCACCGCGAACGGCTGCCCGGCTACGGCCTCGGCACTGCTGAGGTACCGCAGCACCAGCCAGGCGGCAGCCACGAGCGTCAGCACCGCCGTGATAGCCGCGCTCTGCCGCACCGCCTGCAGTCCACGGCTGCCCAGCAGCCAGATAATGCCGGCTCCTGCCAGGGGCAGCAGGATGACCAGCAGCAGGTGGGTCGAGGGGGCGAGGAGGTTCATGATGGGTGCAGGTTCAGGAAGGGGTGAGGGGGCAGCCAGATGCGCTGTCAGAGTCGCCAGGCCAGCAGGACGATGATCGCCAGCACACCGACCACACCGGCCAGGGCATACCGCTGTACCAGCCCCGACTGGAGCTGCCGCATCAGGTTGCCAGCGGAGACCGGCAGGCGGGCCACGCCCCGGACCAGCCGGTCGATGACCCCACGGTCGAACATCGCGGCCAGATAGGCAACCGCCTCGACCGGCTTGATGACGACCGCGGTGTAGAGCTGGTCGATGAACATCCGATTTTCAAGGAAGGGGCGGATGGGCCCAAGCCAGCGTTCCAGCTGGGGGCCGTCGCTGCGGCGGCCGAGGTGGCCAACCGCGGCAATCACAAGGCCCAGTGCCGCCGCCAGCGTGCCTTGCAGGGCGAGATCCCAGTGGAAGACCGCCGGGGCGGCAGTGGCAGTGACGGCCGGGGCGGTAAACGACGGTGTCGCCGCCAGAAAGCTCGAAAGGCCCTCCGTCGTGAACAAGACGAATCCGGCCAGGGCGGCTGGCACCGCCAGGATGATCAGCGGCAGGGTCATCACCCGGGGTGATTCGTGGGCATGGTCACCCGCCTCCTCGGGTACTCGCAGTGGACCGGTGAAGGTCATGAAGAATGCCCGGAAGGTGTAGAAGGCGGTCAGCCCCGCCGTGACCAGTGCCATCCAAAACAACGCCTGCCAGACGCCGGGCCTGTCGAGGGCATCAAGTCCGACCGGGTCGGCCGCTGCAATCGCGTGCTCACCATGGTCAGCGACGCCGCGATAGCCGACATCGTGCAGCGTCGGGCCGGCGGCTGCCGTCTCGGGCAGCACCGGCAGGGACGCATGGTGTTCGTCATGTTCAGCGTGGGCCGAGGGCCAGCCCTTTTGATGGAGGGAGGCCAGGATTTCATCTTTGCTGAAAAAACCGGCGAATGGTGCCACGCCCGCCAATGCGAGGCTGCCGATCAGGAAGGTGGCCGCCGTGATCGGCATCAGCTTTCGCAGGCCGCCGAACCGCCGCATGTCAATCACACCACCCATCGAGTGCATTACGGAGCCGGCACCGAGGAAGAGCAGGGCCTTGAAGAAGGCATGGGTCAGCAGGTGGAAAATCGCCGCCGTGAACCCGAGCAGCGTGCCGGTGCCAAGGCTGGCGAACATGAAGCCGAGCTGGCTGATCGTGGAATAGGCGAGCACCCGCTTGAGGTCGTTTTGGACCGTGCCAATCAGGGCCGCCACCAGGGCGGTGGTGGTGCCGACAATCGAGACCGTGACCAGAGCCCCGGGGCAGCCCATGTAAAGCGGTGCCGAGCGGGCAATCAGGTAGATGCCGGCGGTCACCATCGTGGCGGCATGGATCAGGGCGCTGGCCGGGGTCGGGCCCTCCATGGCATCGGGCAGCCAGACATGCAGCGGCAGCTGGGCACTCTTGCCACAGGCGGCCAGCAGCAGGAGCAGACAGATCGCGGTGCCGACCATGCCACCGACGTAGCCCGAGACGTCGGCCAGCCGGGTCTGGCCGAGGATGCCCGGCAGGATCGTGCCGTCGGGCGAGAGCGTGTCGTGGAAATCAAGCGTGCCGTAGGTCAGCCAGAGCAGGAAGACGCCGATGGCCAGGCCAAAGTCACCCACGCGGTTGACCAGAAAAGCCTTTTTGGCCGCGCGGGCCGCCTCGGGCTTCTGAAACCAGAAGCCAATCAGCAGATAGCTGCAGGCCCCAACCGCCTCCCAGAAGACATAGACCAGCAGAAAGTTACTGGCAGCCACCAGCATCGACATCGAAAAGATGAACATCGCCACCAACGCGAAGAACCGGGGGTAGCCGGGGTCGTCATGCATGTAGCCGATGGAGTAGATCGCCACCAGCAGCCCGACACCGGTGATGATCATCAGCATGGTGGCGGTGAGCGGATCGAGCCGCAGGGCCACCGCGATCGAGAAGGAACGGGCGGCGTGGGCGTCGGCCCCGACTGCGGTACCGGGGACGGCGGCCGGGGAGTCGGCCGCTGGCTCGTAGGCGTCGCTGACGGTGGCCCATTGCCAGAGTGTGGTCACCATGTCGACCGGCCGCGGGTGCTCCCCCCCGCCACTATTCCGGGCGGTGATCACGAGCAGCACAAAAGCGACCGCGGCCGCTGCGGCGATGCCGGCGACCGCCGGCAGATGGGCCCGGCTCCCGAGCCGGCGGCCCGCCAAAACGGTGACAATCGCCGCAACCAAAGGCAGCAGCGGGACCAGGACAAGCAGGAAGGAGGGGGACATGCTGGAGTGACTGGAGGAGACGAAAAGGCTCAGACGTGGTCCCGTTGCAGGGCCGCATCGGCATCTGTTTCAGGCGAGACGCCAGCCGGCGTGAGCCGGGGAAAGACCGGCAGGGGGGCGTCGATGGCCGGAATCTCGTGGTCGACCGAACGGGCCAGGGTCGATTCACGCAGCGATTGCCAGGCGGCTGAGTCGAGCCGGCCGGTACGGGTGAAAGCCTGTAGCACGAAGACCAGGGCCACCGCCGCTTCACAGGCAGCCACCGACAGCACGAAGACCACCAGCACCTGGCCGCCGAAGTCGCCGTGGTAGCGGCTCCAGGCGACAAGACTCACTGAAATGCCTTGCAGCATCAGTTCAGCAGACAGAAACATCACGATCAGGTTGCGGCGGGTCAGGATGCCGACCAGCCCGAGGCTGAACAGGATCGCCCCCACCATCAGCCCGTTCTGCAGCAGCGGCAGGGGGGCGGCGGCAAGCAGCACGGCAGGAGTCACGGGCTTCCCCCTTCCTGAAGTGATGAGCGTTCGGCCTGATCACCCTCAAGGCCGTGTGAGACAATCGCGATCGCCCCGATCAGTGCGACGAGCAGCAGCACGCCGACCGCTTCAACCGCCACCAGATGCCGGCCAAAGAGTTCGCCACCCAGCCGGGCGACCTGATCGGCCGCCAGCAGATCAACAGCCTCGCCGACAGGAACTGGGCTGGTCGGTTCGCCAGCCAGGGCGGCAGCCTTCGACGGCGGGCGGCAGCAGGCCGGATCTTCAGCCGACAGCCTGCCGATCGACAGCGAGAGCAGTCCCAGCAGCACTGCCCCGGCGACGGCCGAAAGCAGTGGCTCATTGGTGACCCGGTCAGAGGCCGCCAGCCCCGAGGGCTGAGCGAGCATCAGCACGAACAGGAACATCACCAGAATCGCCCCGGCGTAGACCACGATGGTGGCGACACCGAGGAACTGGGCCCCGAGGACAAGCAGCACCCCCGAGACACCGGCCAGACACAGCGCGAACCAGATGGCGGCGTAGACCGGTGAGCGACAAGTGATGGTGGCAGCGGCGCTGACGACCGCTACCAGCGAGACAATCAGAAAGACCGCCTCCTCGCCGAGGTTGCCCAGCCGCTGGCCGGTCACGACAAACAAGCCCAGCGCCAGCAGGCCGAGGGCGGTGCCGAGTCTCCGGGGCCAACGGCCGTCCCGGCCTGCCTTAGGCAGTAGCAGCCAGAGGCCGACCGCCAGGCTCGTCACGGCGACCGCCAGCAGCAGGCCGGTCGACAGCCAGCTGCCAGCTGCTGGTTCGGTTTGGGCGAACAGGCTCACAGCGTGCCCCCCAGTTCAGCCGACTTCATCGGCTCGGCATCCTTGGTCATGTCGTAGACGCTGAGCAGCTTCTCTTTGTCAAAGATCATCTCTTCGCGGCTCTTGCCGGTCAGATCGAGCAGGCTCGTCAATTCAATGGCATCGACCGGGCAGGCCTCTTCGCACATGCCGCAGAAGATGCACCGCAGTTCGTCGATCTGAAAGCTCTCCGGATACTTCTCCCGATCCTCCCAGGGGCTTTCGGTCGCCACGATGTCGATGCAGTGGGCCGGGCAGGCGGTGGCACAGAGGAAGCAGGCCACACACTTCACCCGGCCCTCCTCGTCGCGGTTGAGCCGATGCACACCCCGGTAGATCAGTGGGTTGCCGACCGCCGGCCGCTCTTCGGGAAAGTTGACGGTGTTCTTCTTGCTCACCAGATGGCGACTGGTCGTGGTCAGCCCCTGCACGAACAGGGGCAGGTAGAGCCGCTCAGTCAGGCCGAGGGGCTTGTCTTCCAGCCAGGCGATGCCGGGATCGCTCGGTTTCATCTCAGGCCTCTACCAGTTCGGGTTGCTGGCGGTCCGCTGCGTCGGCGGCCGCTTCCAGGTCATGTTCGCTGTCGAAGGGGAGGGGGCCCGGCCGACGGATTGGCCGGTTGTCGGTGCCCGACGGCGTCAGCAGGCCAGCTGCCGCCCAGCCGCCGAAGAAGACGAGCCAGGGCAGGCCGATGGTGATGCCGCTGGTCAGGCCGGAGCCGAGGGCCGCCTCCAGCCGCGGGCGGAACTCTTCGATGGTCGCCACCACCACCAGGTTGAGCAGGCCGAGCGGCAGCATGACCTTCCAGGCCAGATTCATCAGCTGGTCAAACCGAAACCGGGGCCAGCTCCAGCGGACCACCATGAAGAAGAGGATGACGGCAAAAATCTTGGCTGACAGAATGCCAAACCGCAGTCCAGCCCCCAGCCACGTCACCTCCTGCGTACTGCCGGTGACACCCCAGAGGTGCCAGCCGCCCAGAAACATGATCACGATCAGGAAGGCGGCCGTGACCATGTGCAGAAACTCGGAGACGAGGAAGAGCAGCAGTTTGATGCCCGCATATTCGGTGTGGTAGCCACCGACGAGTTCCTGCTCGGCCTCCGGCAGGTCGAAGGGCAGCCGAGCCGCTTCAGCAAAACTGGCGATCAGAAAGACCAGAAAGCCCAGTGGCTGGGCAAAGGCGAACCAGAGGCCGGTTTCGGCCTGGTGGTTCATGATCACGTCGAGTTTGAGCGAGCCGGCCGCGAGCACGACCCCGAGCAGGCCGAGACCGAGGGGGATCTCATAGGCGACCAGCTGGGCACTGCTACGAAGGCCGCCCAGGAAGCCGTACTTGTTGTTGCTGGCCCAGCCGCCGAGCAGCACGCCGTAGACGGCGATGCTGGAAAGCGCGAAGACCCAGAGCACGCCGACATCGAGGCCGGGAGCAACCAAGAACGGCACCGGATCGGGCAGGCCTTCAATACCCAGCGGCGGCAGTACGCTGCCGAAGGGAATCGCCGCGAAGATCGCCAGCGACGCTGCCAGCAGCACCAGCGGGGCGGCGTTGTAGAGAACCTTGTCGACGTGGCTGGGGGTGAAGTCTTCCTTGAGAATGATCTTCAGGCCATCAGCCAGCGGCTGACCCAGGCCGAACAGCCGGATTTTGGTCAGCGGAATACCGACCCGGTTGGGCCCTCGGCGATCCTGAACCCAGGCTGCGATCCACCGTTCGACCAGCACCAGGTAGGCAGCAGCCGTCATCAGGCCGCCGACGAGCAGGCCGATTTTGACCAGGGCGGCGAGTGTCTCGGGAGAGGGCAGGAGTCCGTTCATCGCGGCTTGAGTAGGTGGGAAAGGGGGCGGTGGGCTCAGGTGGCGGCCAGCTGCTGCAGCCGCAGGTCGACGCCGGTGGCCGGCAGGTCACCGGCGAGGGCAGCGAATGCGGCTGAATTTTCGGCAATCTGCTGGCGGACGCCGGTGGGATCATACAGTCCCTGACGGCCCAGCATGTTCCAGAACAGCCGGCCCTCCGGCCAGACGCCGGCGGGTGGCCGGATCGCCTGCTCAAAACTCTGGGCATGCTGGCCGCAGTTGACCCAGGTGCCTGCCCGCTCGGCAAAGCCGGCGGCCGGCAGCCGCCAGTGGGCCCGGGCCGACAGCGGCGAGTCGAACAGGTCCTGCACGACCAGGCAGTCGAGGCCGGCGAAGGCGGCAGCAGTCTGGTCGTCACACCACGAGCCGTCGGGCGTCGGATAGCCGGCGGTGACCCAAGCAGCTTTGATGGCGTCGGTCTGGACCTGCTGGAGCAGTTCCTGCCAGCCGGGCACGTTGCCATCCTCGCCGACCGCCCCGAAGAGCCCCAGCACCGTCTCGACCCCGACGCGGTTGGGAGCCTTTTCGCCCCGGATGGTGAAGCCGCCGGGAAACGACTCGTCATCACCCGTCGTCGGCACGTAGCCCACGGCCAGAAAAGCCTCGGGGTCGATCGACCGGGCGACCGCGCAGAGCATCCAGGCCTCCTCGACGGTCAACTGCGGCGAGACCGCCACCGCCAGCCGGCCGGCTGCCGTGAGGTCATCCCGCAATTGGCCGACGACTCCGGCCCACTCCACGGCTTCGAAACCGTCGCTTCCCCGCCGGGTTGCCTCGACCAGCCGGGACTGATCATGCAGGTGGTGCCAGCCATAGCGGCCCTCGTCGCAGATCCACCACTTGTTGACGTGGGGGTTCTCCCGGGGCTTGAGCCGGTAGACGGTGTCCTGGTTGTGCTCGGTGACAATCGAACAGCCGGCTGAGCAGCCGCCGCAGACGTTGGCCGTTTTCTTCAGGAACCAGACCCGCTGCTGATAGAGGAAGTCCTTGTCGCCAAGAGCCCCCACCGGGCAGAGGTCGACCACATTGCCGGCCAGTTTGTTCTCCAGTGGGAAGCCGGGAAAGGTGTCGATCTCTTCCTTGGCCCCGCGGGCTGAAACCATCAGCTCGGCCGTCCCGGAGACCTCACGGGTGAACCGTACGCAGCGGGTGCACATGATGCAGCGGTCGACGAACAGCGTGACCGTCGGCCCGACGTCCCGGCGGCGGCTGGTGAAGGCGTGGATGTCTGCCCGCCGCTCGCCCTGGCCATGTTCGAAGTGATAGTCCTGCAGCAGGCATTCGCCCGCCTTGTCACAGATCGGGCAATCGATCGGATGGTCGATCAGCAGGGCCTCTTCGACCCGAGCCCGGCTGTCCCGCACCAGCTCACTGTCGGTGACAATCACGGTGCCGTCTTGAACTGGCGTCTGGCAGCCGGGAACCAGCTTGGGGATCATCGAGACCGCGCCCGTCTCGGCGTTGCGGCTGCCGGCCTGGATCAGGCACATCCGGCAGCTGGCCACCACGGAGAGGCCGGGGTGCCAGCAATAGTGTGGGATCTCGACACCGGCCCGGCGGGCGGCCTCGATGCAGTTGAGCCGTTCGTCGGCCCCGATTTCGATCTCCTGGCCGTCGACGATAACAGTGGGCATGGGCGGGCGGGGAAGGTGGGAGGTCAGTGGGCGGAAAGAATCGGCAGCGCGGGGACCGGGTCGGTCTCCATGTAGCCGGTCGGATTGGACTGCTTGATGTATTCCTCGAACTCGTCGCGGAACTTGGCAATGGCGTTCTTGATCGGCCAGGCGGCACCATCGGCCAGGCCGCAGATGGTCGAGCCAGGCATCATGCCCATCGTGCTGCCGATTTCGGCGAGCAGGTCGAGATCCTTCAGCCGGCCCTTGCCGGCCCGGATCCGCTCGAGCATCCGCAGCGACCAGCTGGTGCCCTCACGGCAGGGTGTGCATTGGCCGCAGGACTCGTGGGCAAAGAACCGGCAGGAGTTGTGCAAAAAGTCGACGATACTCACCGTCTCATCGATGACAACCACCGCAGCGGTGCCGAGGCCGAGGCAGCCTGCCTTGCCCGGGCCGGCGAAGTCGAGCGGGGTATCGAGTTCCGCCTCGCTCAGCAGGCCCATCGAGATGCCGCCGGGAATCACTGCCTTGGCCCGGCGGCCTTTCCAGACTCCGCCGCCAAACTGATCGATCAGCTCGCGGGCCGTGATGCCCAGCGGTGCCTCGTAGCAGCCGGGCTTTTCCACATGCCCTGACAGGCAGTAGAGCTTGGGGCCGTAGCTGCCGGGGTCGCGGGGATTGTTCGGATCGGCGGGCACGCCGATCGAGCGGAACCAGTCGACCCCGCGACGGGCGATCTGGGCCACGCAGGCCAGCGTCTCAATGTTGTTGACGACCGTCGGCTTGCGGAAGGCACCTTCAATGGCGGGGAAGGGGGGCTTGATCCGGGGCCAGGCCCGCTTGCCTTCCAGGCTCTCGATCAGGCCGGTTTCTTCACCGCAGATGTAGGCGGCTGCCCCACGGTGCAGGTAGATGTCGAGCGAGAAGCCGCTGCCTTTGATGTTCTGGCCGAGGTAGCCGGCGGCGTACGCCTCGTCGATCGCGGCCTGAAGCGAATTCCAACTCTGCGGATACTCGTACCGCAAGTAGATGTAGGCGGTGCTCGCCCGGGTGGCATAGGCCGAGATGATCGTGCCTTCAAGAATCTGATGGGGGTCATCCTCCATCAGGATGCGATTGTTGAAGGTGCCCGGCTCGCTCTCGTCGGCGTTGACGCAGAGATAGATCGGCCCGGGATGGTCCTTAGGCAAGAAGGTCCACTTGAGCCCTGTCATGAATCCGGCCCCGCCGCGACCGCGGAGGCCCGAGCTCTTGACCATCTCGACCACCTCTGGCGGCTGCTTTTCGGCCAGCAGCTTTTCCAGCGGCGCGTAGCCGCCCCGCGAGCGGTAACTTGCAAGCGAATGGCCGTTTTCGACCCCCACGGCCTCAAGTAGAACGGGCTGGAAGGTCTGGGTGTCACTCATGATGCTCCTCCGCGAACGGTGTCGAGGAATTGATCGGCCTTCTCAGGCGTGAGGTCTTTGTGCAGGTCGTCCCCAGCGAGCATGCAGGGGGCGAAGTCGCAGGCCCCCAGGCACTCGGCCGGCTCAACGGTCAGGCTGCCGTCGGGCGTGGTCTCACCCGGCTTGATGCCGGCCTTGCCGCAGAGGTGGTCGAGTACCTGTTCACCACCGCGGAGGGCGCAGGAGATCGACCGGCAGACGAAGGCCCGCACCTTGCCGTGCGGCTTGTCCTGATAAAAGAACTGGTAGAATGTGAGGGTGTCCTGCACCTCGGCCGGGGCCAGCTCGAGCAGTTGGGCGATCTCGACCACCGCATCGAGCGGTACATGCCGCAGTTCGTCGTGGACGATGTGCAGTGCCGGCAAGGTGAGGGCCTGCTTGGTCGGGTAGCGGGAGCCGAGCGCCTCGATTTGGGCGACCATCTCGTCGGTGAGAATCTTCCGCTGTGCGATCATCGGTCGAGCTCCGCAGCAATGATGTTGAGGCTGCCCAGCACGGCCACCACATCGGAGAGCGTGTGGCCGCGGATCAGGTGGGGGAACATGGCGAAGTGCAGCAACGATGGCGGTCGGCAGCGAGCCCGGTAGGCGGTATCTTCGCCGTCACCGACGATGTAAAAGCCGAGTTCTCCGTTGGGCGCTTCGATGGCGGCGTAGCTCTCTTCGCAAGGCACCTCGAAGCCGCGATTGCTCATCGACAGCTCAAAGTGTGAGATCGTCCCCTCGATCGTCGAGTAGACCTGCTTCTTGGTCGGCAACGCCATCCGCTGGTCGATGCCGACGTTGACCGGGCCTTGCGGCAGATTCTCGAGGGCCTGCTCAACAATCTTCAGGCTCTCCCGCATCTCCTGCATCCGCACGAGGTAACGGGCGTAGCAGTCGCCGGCGGCGGCACAGCAGACCTGAAAGTCGAGATCGGCGTAGGCCAGGTAGGGCTCGTCGCGGCGGAGGTCGCGGGTGACGCCACTGGCCCGGGCCACCGGCCCGGTCGCTCCGCGGTTGATCGCCTCGGCCTTCGTCAGCAGGCCAACGCCTCTGGTGCGATCGACGAAGATGCGGTTACGGTTGAGCAGCCGCTCCATGTCGTCGAGTGTCTTGGGGAAATTCTTGATGAAACTGCGGGTCTTCTCGATCACCAGCGGGGTGATGTCCTGGGAAACACCACCGACCCGGGTGTAGCTGTTGGTGAACCGGGCCCCGCAGAGGCACTCAAAAATGTCGTAGATCACCTCACGCTGATAGAAGGCGTAGAGAAAGAAGGTGAACGCCCCGGTGTCGAGGCCGACGGCCCCGTTGCTGAGCAGGTGATCACTGATCCGGGCGAGTTCCGCGATGATCGTCCGGATGTAGCTGCAGCGGGGGGTCAGTTCGATGCCCAGCAGCTTCTCGACCGCATGGTGCCAGGCCACATTGTTGGCCATCGGCGAGATGTAGTTCATCCGGTCGGTGACCGTCACGTACTGGTTGAACGTGAGGTGCTCCCCGATCTTTTCAAAGCCCGAATGCAGGTAGCCCATCTCGGGCATCGCATCGACCACCCGTTCGCCTTCGAGCTTGAGCACCAGCCGCAGCGTGGTGTGCGTGGCGGGATGCTGCGGCCCGAAATTGAGCGTCCAGAGATAGTCCTCGCTGCGTCGCTCCGGGCGGGCTTCGAATTCGGCTGGGGCGATCGACATGGCGGGACCGTGGTTGGGGACTGAGGGTAGAGCGTCAGCTGTGGTCGCGGGTAATGACCGGGAAGTTGTGCCGTTCTCCACGGCCCTGCAGGGGGTAGTCCTTCCGAAGCGGGTGGGCGGTGAACTCTTCGGGCATCACCAGTCGCCGGAGGTCGGGATGGCCGCTGAAGCGGATGCCGAAGAGGTCCCAGACCTCCCGCTCGAGCCAGTTGGCCGCCTCCCAGAGCGGCACCACGCTGGCCACGGTCGGCTCAGGGTCGTCCACCAGCACCCGGACGGTCAGTCGCTGGTTTCCGCCCGTGCTGGCCAGCAGGTAGACCAGCCCGTAGCGATGCTTCGCCCCGCGATACTCCAGGTAATCGACACAGCTGACATCGACGAGCAGATCGAAGCCACGGTCCTTCAGCAGCGACAGGGCGGCAAATGCCTGTTCGGCCGGCAGCACAACCCGCTGCTGGCCGCGGTAGACCGACGACTCCAGCGGGCCGCAGGCCTGCTCAAGGGCAGCAACGTGGGGGTTGGTTTCGACTGATTCGCTGGTGGCGTCGGGGGACGGCGTCATGGATTGATGAAGCGGTGGGCGGAGGTGGCAGGGCTTTAACGGCGGGCGGACGTCACCGGGCCAGAGAGCTGTCGTTGGATGTTCGGGTTGCGGGAGGCATCGAGCGTGAGCGGCAGCGGGCTTTCGACCAGGGCCCGCTTGCGATCCTGCCGCTGGCGGGTGTTGAACTCGCGGCCGTTGATTGTGCCCTCCCGCTGGATCTTGTCCTGGAGGTCGATGATTGCCTGAATCAGCTGCTCCGGGCGGGGCGGGCAGCCGGGCACGTACATGTCGACCGGAATGAAGCGGTCGATGCCCTGCACCACGGCGTAGGTGTCAAAGACCCCACCGGTGCTGGCACAGGCACCCATTGAGATGCACCACTTTGGTTCGTGCATCTGTTGCCAGATTCGCTGGAGCACGGGCAACATTTTCATCACCACCCGGCCGGCAACGATCATCAGGTCACACTGCCGGGGGCTGAAGCGGAAGACCTCGGCACCGAACCGGGCCAGGTCGTGTTTAGCCGCGCCGGTGGCCATCAGTTCGATGCCGCAGCAGGCAGTGGCGAAGGGCATCGGCCAGAGGCTGTTCTTACGGCACCAGCTGGCCAACTCGTCGAGCCGACTGACCACGACGTTCTCCGGCAATTCCAATTGCGGGGTCCCCGAAGCAGGAAGGGGCTGGGTTAGCGCCATCGAAACACTCCTTTCCGCCAGTCGTAGGCGAATCCGACCACAACCAGAAGGATGAAGACCAAACCACCGAAGAAGGCCAGTTCGCGGCTGGCGATCAGCCCGTCGGTCACCGCTGCATCAATGCCTGCCGGCGACCGGCTGGCAACCGCCCAGGGATAGAGGAAGAGCAACTCGACGTCGAATACCAGAAAGGTGATCGCCACCAGATGAAACCGCACATCGAAACGCCGCCGGGTGTCATGGATGGGGTCCATACCGCTTTCGTAGGGCATCTCCTTCACTGCACCCCTCCTGCGCGGGGCAAGCAGCAACGGCAGAACGATCAGGCCGACCGAAACAGCCGCCGCGATCAGCACGAACAGCAGAACCGGGAGGATGGCTTCCATAGCGTGAGCGGATTCTCGCGGCGGAATGCCACTGGGCCTGCCGGCGCCAAAAACCGGCCGAAACAGCGGCTAAATGGGACTTCGTGAAAAAACGCACGAAGTCGGTCGCAAAAAAACGGTGGGTCGCACCGCTTCTCCACCTTTCCAGTTATACCGTCTGCGAGCCGGGCCGACGAGAACCCTCGGTTCTTTTTCCCGGAGGCTGCTCGCCGCGTTGCCGCCGCGAACTGGTACCGTGACAGGATGCCCAACGTCGCTGCCATCCTCGCTGATCTGGTGCGTCGGCCCAGTGTCAACCCGATGGGCCGGAGCCTGGTCGGTCCGGAATATCTCGAGGGGCAGGTGACCGACTACCTGCTCCGGCGGCTGGCTGCAATCGGCATCGGCGCCATCCGGCAGCCGGTCGCTCCCGGTCGCGACAACGTAGTGGCTCTGCTGCCCGCCAGCCTGCCGAATGCACCGGTGCTGGTGTGGGACGTGCATCAGGACACCGTGCCGGTCGACGGCATGACAATCGAGCCGTTTACCCCCGTGGTGCATGGCGGCCGGCTGTCGGGCCGCGGCGCCTGTGATGTGAAGGGAGGAATGGCGTCGATGCTGGCGGCACTGGAGCGGCTGGTCGGCTCTGAGCGACAGGCGACGGTGATCTTCGTGGCGAGTGTGAACGAAGAATTTGGCTTCTCAGGCGCGACCGCTTTTGCCCGACTGCTCGGGGATGCATCGGCCCGGCAGCCCGGCGATCGTCCGGCGGGCGAGCTTGTCGCTCCGGCGCTGGCCGCTGGCGCTCCGGTCCTGGCGGTGGTCGCCGAGCCAACGAACCTCGACCTTGTGACCAAGCATAAGGGTGCTGTCCGCTGGCGGGCCATTGCCCGGGGGCGGGCCTGTCACAGTTCGCAGCCCGAAAAAGGTGTCAATGCGATCTACCCTGCCGCCCGGATGGCCCTGGCAATCGAGCGACTGGCAGCCGAGCTACTCACCCGCTCGCCCGGCCATCCGTGTGGTCCACCGACGTTGAGTGCCGGCACGATCCATGGGGGCCTTGGCGTCAATCTCGTTCCCGACCGCATCGTGCTCGAACTCGACCGCCGGCTGGTGCCAGGCGAGGATCCGCAGGTGGCTCGCCAGGAAGTGATCGAAGCCATTGCCGCCGCCTGCCCGGGTGAGTCGATCGAGCATGAACCCCCATTTCTGGAAAGCGGCGGTCTCTCTGGTGAGGGGCCAGCGGCGGCTGCTGCCGCTCATCGGCTGACGCAGGCGGCAGCGGCGGTTGGGGTGACGGCCCGGCAGTTGGCAGCCCGCTACGGCACCAACGCCTGCATCTATGCTGCCGCCGGCCTGCCCTGCGTCGTCTTCGGTCCCGGCTCGATTGCCCAGGCGCACACGGCCGATGAGTGGATCGACCTCGCCGAAGTCGGGCGGGCCACTGACGTTCTCGAGCGGCTTGTTCGCAGCGACTGACCGGCGGCCCGCGGTGCTAAAGTGATGCTAGAGTCCCTCCACCACAACAGTGGCGTGCTGGCTATCGCGAAGCCGGCTGGTCTACCGACCCAGGCGGTGCCGGGGGTTGAATCGGTCGAAGGTCTTGTCCGGCGACAGTTGTTCGGCGCGGCGGTTGCCGAGGAACGCGCGGCCGGCCGCCGTCGGCATCCGGGTGGCTTCCTCGGCGTGCCGCACCGGCTGGACAGGCCCGTCTCTGGCGTGCTGCTGTTGGCCACGACTCCACGGGCCGCTCGGCAGCTGTCCCGGCAGTTTGAGCGGCGGCAGATCGAAAAAGTTTATCTGGCGGTGGTGGAACCGGCGGCATCCGATCTGCTTGTCAGCGGCGAGGTGTTTGTGTGGCGGGATGCGATCCGCAAGGTGCCGAATGAGGCCCGGGCCGAAATTGTCGCTGCTCATGTGGCGGGGGGCCGTGAAGCCGTGACTCATGGCCGGGTCATCGCCGCCCGCAGCGACAGGCTTCTGCTTGAACTGCGGCCCCACACCGGTCGCACCCATCAGCTTCGTCTCCAGGCGGCGGCCCGCGGTCTGCCGATCGTTGGCGATCAACTTTATGGCAGCGCCGACAAAGCAGCCGGCACGGCCGAAAGCCCGCTAACGCTGCACGCCTGGAGGATCGGCTACCGCGATCCGGTGACCGGTCAGCCGGTCTCAATCTGTTGTCCCTTGCCGGCGTCACCGCTGTGGTGTGATTGGCAGTGGGTACGGTAACGAGCAGGCTGCGGTAGCCAACCGCTCGGGGGTCTCCACGCCACCGCACCCGGCGACAGGATGTCGCCAATGCGCACCAGCGGAAGGATGAAAACCTTGGCTTTTCATCCTTCCGCCCCAGGAAAGTCGGGCAGGATGCCCGAGCTTTCCGTGAAACTAGAAAACATCCAAATTGAAGTGGTGGCCCTGATGGTACCGACGCGATTTCGGATAGTAGTTCTGCCACGACCGGTTGTAGACCGGCACCCGCATCTCCTGCGGATACCGATGGTAAAGATCGTTCGCGCTTTTCATGTAGCCGTCCGCATAGTAGTTCTGCGGGTACCAGACATACGGGTAATGGTAGAGCCGGTTCCAATCTTGGCTGTTGTAGGAGTGAGCCCACTGCTGCCCGTAGGCCTGCTGGCCGGCCATTGGCGACTGAGCCTGAACCTCAGCGACGAGTAGAACCGCGCTGACAGTGGTCAATGCCACCGTGGCAAGCAAATGCCGTTTCATCGAATGTCCCCCTGTGTCGGCCCGGAAAAACCCCAATCCGGTTTTTCCCGGGCATCAGGAAAACTATCGGCAACCAGCATGACCGATCTTCACGGAAAAACCGGAAGCCTCACCGCAATGGTGACGCGGGCTGGGGCCGGCCGGTCGGCAGCCGTCCTTCGGCAAGCTCCCGATCCCACTCGTCCATCAGCGGCCAATGGGAAGCGCAGGTGCCGAAGTCGGCGAGGGTCAGATACCCCTCCAGCCGCTCAATGGTCTGGGCCAGCAGGTGGTCGTCTTTACGAAAGACCGGACCGTGGCTGGGCAACAGCCATTCCACATCGCTGGCGGCAATTCGTTTGAGTGAGCTGATGAAGGCCGGAATATCACTGCCATGGTGGGCGTCGATCGCCCCCACCGAACCGTCCCGGTAGATGTTGTCACCGGAGAGCAACAGGTTGTCGAATCGGAAGGCCAGTTGGCTGTCGGTGTGGCCCGGGGTGTGCCAGACCTCCAGGTGCCTGCTGCCGACCTTGAGCATGTCACCGTCGACGATCGCCCGATCAACTTTTACCTGGGGCATGTCGAGATGCACATTCTGGGCGGTGATTTCGGCAAACGTCTTGATGCGGTCACCCTGCTCGAGTGAATCGACTGCTTTCGGGTGGGCAAGTACGGGTGCCTTGAGAATGCCCTTCGCCTTCGAAAGCCCCTGGATGTGATCGACGTCGGCATGGGTCGCGATCAGTCCGCGGCACTGCGAGAGCGGAAAATCAATCTGCCGGATCAGTTCGATGATCTCTTCAACGTTGTCCTCATAGCCGATATCGACCAGCACCCATTCGTTCTCATCGTGGACGAGATAAATGCTGCAGCCGATCCGCCAGCCCGCCTGGTGATTCATTTCAATCACACCGGGGAACAGGGGGCGACGTTCGAGCATGGAAGATGGGGCGGGCGGCACCGCATGAGGACTGGGTAGCAGTTCGGGATGTTCCGGCTGTCTGCGAGGATCATCCACCGCTTGGCATTGTAGGGCTGGCAGGGGCAGATGACAATCGAGGAGATCCTCATCGGTCCCCCGTTTCACCCCACCAATGACCATGCCAGCTGACGCCGAATCGCCATCACCGTCCCGCCTTGCAGGCTGGACCGAGGAGCTGGTGCCCTGTGGCCAGCTGGTGCGGCGGCTGCAGCCGCTCGCAGAATCACTCGGCGTCGAGGCAGCCGACGGTACCGCCTGGTGGGCGGCCCTTTTTACGAAGCTTCTGCCGCAGCTCGAGGCCGAGCCGCTGCTGGTCGTGGCGATCTGCGGTGGGACGAATACCGGGAAGAGTCTGCTGACCAACACGCTGGCGGGGGCTGAACTGAGTCGTTCGATTCCCGAAGCCGCCCGCACCCGCCACCCGGTTGCCTGCCTGCCGGCGGGGCTGGCTGGGCGGATCGATCTGGCGGCGTTCTTCCCCGGGTTCGTGCCGGTCCCCTGGAAAACGGAAGACGACCCGCTGGCGGACGATCCGCGAAACCTGCTTGTCTGGCGGGAGCGTCCGGCCAGCGAAGCATCCCGCGGGCAGATCATCCTGCTCGACACTCCCGACATTGATGGCACGCTTCGGGAGAACGTGACGCGGGCTGAGCTGATTCGCGATACCAGCGACGTGATTGTGGCGGTGCTCACCGAGCAGAAATACAACGATGCCGTAGTACGGGAGTTCTTCCGGGCTGCCGCCGCCTCCGGCAAGCCGCTGCTGGTGGTGGTCAACATGGTTGACTGGCCCCGGCAACGCGGCTTGATTCCCGGCTGGGTGAGGACCTTTGAGCAGGAGACGGGGGCCGTCGCCGAGGCAATCTTTGCGGTGCCTTATGACGCTGCGGCTGCCGCTGCTGGCCGGATTGAGTTTCATGGCCTGCAGGAGTCAGCCACTAACGGTGGGGCGGCAGATCCGGTTACGGCGTTGGCCGCCGCCGAGATCGACCAGTTGAAGCTGCGGGCCCTGCGAGGGGCTGTCGCGACGGTTCTGGATGAGGGGGCGGGCCTGCCGGCCTGGCTGACGGCGGTGGAGGCGGCCGGCCGGAACTGGCAGGAGGCCCAGCGGCTGCTGACCAGCGAGGTCCAGGTTGAGATTGAGCTGCCGCAGCCGCCAGCGGAGCTGGTGTGGGATGAGATCTGGGCCTGGCTCAAGCCGCGGCGTTCAGGCTTCGACCTGACGGTCAGCCGGGCTTACGCCACCTTGGGCCGCGGCGTTCGCTGGGCGGCCGGCAGGGTCGGACTTGTGCCTACAACGGCCCGACAGCGGGAGGACTTCGCCGCCAGCGAACGGGACGTACTCAAGCGGGCGTTGGGGACGTTCATCGAGCGGCTCGACGCCTGTTGCCGAACCAACCGTGAGGTCGACCGGCTGTTCGGACCCAGGGTTCGCAGCGGCGACCGGGTGGCCTGGTTTGCCGATCTTGAACGCCGGCAGCGGGAGTTGCCCCTGATGTCGGAGGACTACCGGCAGCAGGTCCGCGCCGAACTCGACCGGTTCGCCGACAGCCACCCCGAAACCGTCCGCTGGATTCTCACCGGACTCAATGTCGGAGCGGCGGTGCGGCCGGCGGTCACGGTGGCCCTTTGGTCGGCCGGAGCGGCGGTGATTCCGGCAGCGGCGGCGACGGCCGGTGGCATTTCGACGTTGGTGCACCATGTTGGCGACGTGGTGGTTGGAACGGCTGCAAGTCTTGCGGGTGAAGGAGCGATTGGTGCGACGGTTGCCGGAATCAAGCCGCTGCTCGACCGGCTGTTTGCCGGCTGGGCGGTGGAGCGGGGACGGATTCTGGCCGAGACCCTGCAGCTGGTGGTGCTGGGTGATGGTCTTAACGAGGTTGAACGCCGGGCTGCTGCCGGAGCCCGGCCGGAGCTGGCAGAGCTTCGGCAGTTGCTCGATCGGTGTCGCGGCCGGCTAACCAATGACCTTCCCCGGGGCGGATGGCCGGCAACTGTTTCAGGTGGCGTCGTAGCTGCCGTCGAGGCTGATCGAGCAGGGCTCCCGCGAATGCCCGATGGAGAGCTGTCGTGATGAGGCAAGCCACCGATCCCACCGGGCAGTCGCCCACCGGTCCAGACGAGTTCACCCGGTTCGACGCCCTCGTCGCGGCCACCGACCGCTGGTCGGGCTCAGCGTCCGGTTGGCTGCCGGCGCAGGCGATCGCCAATGAATGGCAGGATATCGCCGTTCGGCTCGAGGGCATGCGGCAGGAGCTCTCCCGGGTACTTGTGGTCGGGGTTGTGGGAGGTACCGGTGTCGGAAAGAGCACCCTGGTCAATGCGTTGGCCGGCAGGGAGGTCACTGAGGCGGGCGATGTGGCCCGGCCCACCACCCGCCAGCCGGTGGTTGTCGCGGGCAGCGGGGTCGACATTGGGTGGCTGTCCCTGGAGCGCTTTGGCGGTCGGCTGGTGCGGTCGGATGCGCCAGCCGTTCGTGGCATCGTGTTGATCGACTGCCCGGACCCCGATACCCAGCCCTTGGCGGGCTCACCTGAGCCTGTCGGTGGGCAGTCAGCCGCCGCTGCCAATCGCAACCGCGATCAACTCGAGCTGGTGCTGCCGCAATGTGACGTGCTACTCGTTGTGAGCACCGCGCAGAAGTACCGATCCTGGCTGATCGCCCGGGAACTGGCCGCCTTTGCTCCGGGACGGCCGCTGCTGTTTGTTCAAACGCATGCTTCCCGTGATCCGGACATCCGGGATGACTGGCGACAGGAGCTGCAGACACAGGGATTCGAGGTGCCGCGGATCTTCCGGCTGGACGCTGCCGAGGCGGCCGGTCGGGCCGTGGTGGGAGAGCCGCATGCCCCGGCCTTCCTCGAACTCACGACGGCCATTGACAGCGAACTGGTCGGACGGGCCGCGCGGCGGGTGCGGCGGACCGGGGCATTCGATCTGCTGGTCTGGTTTTTGGAGCGGTCAGCTGCCCGACTGGACACTGCCCGGTCGGCCGTTGGAGGGCTGGCAGCGGGGCTCGACGCCGAGCGGACCCGGCTGGAGGCCCTGCTGGCCTCCGGCATTGCTCGTGAACTGCGGCAGGGCCGCCATGCCTGGCAGCGGCTCATTGACGACGAGGTGGTGGCCCGCTGGCAGGGTGGGCTGTTCGCCCTGTTTCTGTCGACGGTATCCGCTCTCCGCGGTCTCTGGGGAGCCATGCGTGGCCGACCTGGGCTGGTCGGCAGGCTGCTTGCCGGGGCATTGCCTGGAGGGGCTCCGGTCCGCGGAGGGAGCGAACAGGGCCTTGCCGAGCTGGGGCTGACCGGTGGTGAAATCGAGCAGTCGCGGAGTGTTCTTTCGGGCTTGGCAGAGCAGGCCGGAGCAGTCCCGCCGTTGATCGGTCCGCTGCGCACCGTTCAGTCGGTTCCGGTGGACGGCGCGGAAGAACTGGTCAATCGGGCGAGTCGGTGGCTGGCCGCTGGTATGGATCAGATCGTCGGGCAGCGGCGGCAGCAGCTTGACCGTCCCGTCTTCCGGGCGGCGTTCGAGCTGTTGTTCAGCGGCTTTTTGGTGGCGATCCTCGCACGGGCCGGCCTCTCTTTTTTCGGCGGCCGGCTCTGGCAGGGGCGGCCGGCGGATGGCAGCGGGTTTCTCCAGGAAGCGATCCTCTGGTTGTTGATCTGGGGATTTGTGTTGCGGTGGCTTGTCTTCCGCTTCCTTCGGGCTGGGCTCGACCGTGACCTGAAGTTGCTGCTTGACCGTCTGCCTGAAGCCAAGCTGGTCGATCCGCTGCTGGCGGACTACCGCACCGCGGCTGAAACCATGGGGCAGTTTCTGGCCGAGTCGGTCCGGCTGGGCAAGGAGGCGCAGGAGCTGGCAACTGGTCAGCAAGCTGGGCCGACGGACCTCGGCCGGCTTCGGCCCGGCGGTGCTGAGTGATCGCTATCCGGAATTGAGGCCTCGGTCGAGCGAGGCCAGGATGGCTCGCTCCGCGCGAAAACAGAAAAAACTCCGCCCGGGTTTCCCCGGGCGGAGCTCACTGGCCGAAGTCGGGCAACGGTTTTCCGTTCGACCGAACGTTTACACTACTTGGTGACGACGGTCCGACTAACCGCGATCACCTTGCTGGCCTTGGGGGCCGAGGCGGAAGCGTCCGGGGTTGGGGCGACAGGCATCGCCTGGATCCCACAAGCCGGCTCGCAACCACAAGCCGGCTCGCAACCGCAAGCCGGCTCGCAACCACAGGCTGGCTCGCAACCACAGGCTGGCTCGCAGCCGCAGGCCGGCTCGCAACCACAGGCCGGCTCGCAGCAGCTGTCGCAGCAGCCACGATTGTGCCGACTCTTCAGCCAGCAGCAGCAACGCTTCTTGGCCTCATGGAGGTCACGAAGCAGATCCCGCAGCGGCGTCTTGCAGCAGCGCTTGCTGCAGCACGAGGTGCAACCAGCGTCGCAACCACAAGCGGGCTCGCAACCGCAGGCCGGCTCGCAACCGCAGGCCGGCTCGCAACCGCAGGCAGGCTCGCAACCGCAAGCCGGCTCGCAACCGCAAGCAGGCTCACAACCGCAGGCCGGCTCGCAACCGCAAGCAGGCTCGCAACCACAGGCCGGCTCACAACCGCAAGCAGGCTCGCAGCAGCCGCTATCGCAGCAGCCTTGGTGACGCCGCTTGCACCGCTCGAACAGCCCCTTCAGGCCGCCGAACAGATCACGCGACTTGCACTTCCGACCGCAGCACGAGGTGCACCCCGCATCGCAGCAGCCATCGTCACAACCGGCAGCTGACTCACAACCACAGGCCGGCTCGCAACCGCAAGCAGGCTCACATCCGCAAGCAGGCTCACATCCGCAAGCCGGCTCACATGCATCACAACAGGACTGGCAGCAGCCATGGCCGAGCATTCTATCCAGAAGCTCGAAACCGTAGGACTGGCTACACATGGTGGCACTGAAAACCAGTGCACCGAGAAACATCATTCGCTTCATCGAGCCACATCTCCTTTGCTTGTGGATCACGCGAGGATGATCGATCCCGACCGCGCGGTCTTTGTCACCCCGAGGGTGTGATCCACGAACTCTTTTCTGCGACAGGCCTGTCGAGCCAATCCGTGACTCGATGAACTCAGGTTGCTGCCGCCCCCTTGGTTGCCCGACGGGCACAGTGATGCCCCGGGGGACACAGGGGCTATCGGCGGACGGGGGAAAAGGGCTTGAATCGGCGCTAAGTATTTTTTTGCCAATGACTTAGGTGTTCCGGTCAGGCTGAGAGTGATGGTCAACGCCGTGGCACCGGTCGTGCGGTCGCCGCCCTCACAGGCCGCAGATTTTGACGCTGGAAGCGGCATGACCGGCAGACTTTGCCAGCGGATCCGTCGACTGCGTGAACCCTGACGGCTGCAGCGGTCGTGCGGGCTGTTCGCTACGGGCGTTCCCGAGCCCGCTGCCCGCCACGTTGACAGGCTGACCTGCGGCCGTAGACTCCGCTCCCGAACGACAGGCGGCCCGCTGCATCTGCTGATGCCTCGGGCGAACAGGGAACTCCGGTGCAATTCCGGGACGGCCCCGCCGCTGTGTCCAGGTGATCGGACCGCTGAACGCGGTTCGATCGTTCCAGCCGACATTCATTGCCATTGCGAACCGGTTTCGGCCCGTACGTGAGAAGGCGTCGGCTAGATAGGCCTGGGAGTCAGAAGACCTGCCTGCGTTCTATGGCGCGCGTGCGGCTGCGAGGGCGGCTTCACGGGCACGGCTTGTGTGTACGAGCCGGTGTTTGGAAGTCGTGACCGGTTCGCGCAAACGTCCTGCCTGGTTGCAGGGCGTTGCGGTGCGACCGGACGGAGTCTGTCATGAAGACGTTGAAGAATTCCCTGCCCCCAGTCGGCGACGAGTGGGCTGCACGACGGGCGATGGTCGTTGCCCGTGGTTTTTCGCTGATCGAACTGCTGGTGGTGATTGCGATCATCGGCGTGCTGGTCGGCCTGCTGCTGCCGGCGGCCCAGTCAGCCCGCGAGTCGGCCCGCCGGACCACCTGCTCGAGCAACCTGCGGCAATTGGGGCTGGCCATGCACAGCTACGTCAGTGCGAACAACAACCGGCTGCCACCGCTGAAGGTGGATGACGAGGCCCGCATCGCCGACACGCTGGCCAATCCTTCCAACAATCCCTATGCGGGCAAGAGTCGGTACTGGTTTGCGGAGGTTGATGAGAATGAGCCAAACCTTGCCGATCGGCTCGATTTTGCGGCCGGCACCCTGTCGCCCTTCATGGAGGGCAACCTCCAGGCCTATCAGTGCCCCAACTTTGGCTCGGACGCTGTCGAGACCCTCCGCTACGGCAGCATGACCACCGGGTTCGACTACAACGCGACGCTCGGGCCGGGGACGGACTGGGATTGGTCGGGCTGGCCGAGTGTTGTGCTGAAGGAGCGGAACCTGCGGTACAGCATCGGAAACGTGAAAGAAACGAAACGGACCATCGCGTTTGCCGAGAGCGCGATTGTCGATTTTGCCCAGCCGAACTTTCCGCTCAGGGAAAACCTTGGTGGACTGCTCCT
>CBFIHA010000042.1:0-30448 GCA_965662195.1 uncultured Pirellulales bacterium | reverse complement strand
GTGGAGCAGCCGACCGCCGCGCCCGGGGCGTTCCAGAGATCGGCCAGCAGGTTGACGCAGCGGCGTTCGATTTCGGCCGTCTGGGGGTATTCGTCCTTGTCGATCAGATTTTTGTCGATCGCCAGATCCATCAACTGGTGAACGTGCGGGCTTTCCCAGGTCTGGCAGAAGGTGGCCAGATTCTGCTTGCTGTTGCCGTCGAGCAGCAGCTCCTCGCTGAGGATCTGAAACACCATCTCGGCCTGACTGGGCCGGGCTGGAAACTGGTCGCGGGGCAGGGCCTTGGTGAGCAATGCCACCATCGCGGCGTCGGAGTCATCGGCTGGAGACGGTGCAGCAGGTGAACTGGAGTGGTGGATGGGCATCGGTCTCTCCTTGGCAGTCGATGGAGTCAGGCGGAGGGCTGGGGCAGGGGGGCGTCGGCGGTGGCCACCGGAGGTGAACCGGTCGGGCGAAGCCGCTCACCGGCCGGTTCCGATGCCATCACCGGGAAAAGACGGTAACACAAACCGAGCAGCACCGGCACCAGTATGAGTGTGACTACTGTCGAGACCAGCAGGCCGCCGAGGAGCACCGCCCCCAGGCCACGGTAGAGTTCGCTGCCCGCTCCCGGGATCAGCACCAGCGGTAGCAGGCCCAGCAGGGTGGTCATCGTGGTCATGAAGATCGGCCGGATGCGGCCGGCGACCGCTTTGAGAATTGCCTCGGTCGCCGTGATGCCGCCCCCCCGGACCAGTTGCAGCGTCCGGTCGACGATCAGGATCGGATTATTGACCACCGTGCCGATCAGGATCACGAAACCGAGCATCGTCAGCACGTCGAGCGGCTGAAAGATGCCGAACGGCTTGCCGAGGCTGTTGAGCACGGCCAGCCCGACGAGGCCACCGACGCTGCCCAGGGGAACCGCCGCGATGATCACTGCGGGATAGAACCAGGACTCGAACAGAGCGGCCATCAGCAGGTAGGTGATCAGGCCGGCCAACGCGAGATTGAACCAGAGCGAGTCCCAGGTCGCCCGGAGTTTGTCGGCCGTGCCACCGAGGGTGATCCGGTAGCCTCCCGTCAGTTGGCCGGATGCCTCCAGCGGGGCGACGATCTGCTGTTCGATCCGCTCCTGGGCCTCCTCCAGGGGCATGGTCGGCGGCGGCGAGACCTGGACGGTGATCGCCCGCTCGCGTTCCCGGTGCAGAATCTGCTCGGGACCGCTGGAATACTCAAGGACCTCGGCGACGCTGTCCAGCGGCACGAGTTGGCCGCCGGGGGTGATCACCGGCAGGTTCCGCACATCCTGCGTCCGCTGGACGAAGCGGTCTTCGCCCTTGATGACGAGGTCGATCCGGTCACTGCCGAGGAAGTAGTCAGTGGCGTAGCCGCCGTCGACCAGGCAGTCGACCATGTAGCCAAGTTGGCGGGTGTCGAGCCGCATGTCGGCCGACTGCTCCAGCCGTGGCACCAGCTGGACCTCCGGGTTCGACAAGTCGAGCGAGGGCTTGGGCAGATTCTGGCTGCCGGGCGTCGCCTCCCGCAGCTTCCCCATCACCATGCCGCCGAGTTGCACCAGCTTTTCGAGTTGCGGGCCCGTGATCTCAATGTCGATCGACCGGCCGCTGCCGATGCCCTGCTCGAACAGGCTGGACTGTTTGGCCACTGCGATGGTGCCCGGCAGGTCGCCGGCCACACGGCGGACCAACGGCACCAGCTGCGAGGCGACCAGCGGGTCGGCCGCCCGCAGGCCAATGAAGACGCTGCGATCCCGGGCGACGAAGAAGAAGTCACTGAGGGCTGGGGCGTCGAGGGCTGCGGCCTCCGGGGTTCCGGGATCGACGTCCCAGTAGGGAATCAGCCGTTCCTCGACCCGTTCTCCGAGCCGGATCAGCTCATCGAGGTTGTAGCCCGGCGGCGGCAGGAGAATACCGAAGACAAGATTGCGGTTGCCCTCGGGCAGGTATTCGACCTTCGGTAGCATCAGCCAGGTGGTGACCATCGCCGCCGCGACGATTACGACGGCTGCCGCCAGCTGTCGAAAGGGGCCGGCCAGCAGAAACCGGTCGAGTGAGAGCAGGGTGGCCGAGAAGGCCCGCCCCAGCCGGGCGGCAGGGTCAGGCCGCGTGCCACGTGCCATGCTCCCGTCGGCTTGCCGCTTCAGCAGCACCGAGGCGGCCACCGGCACCACCAGCACCGAGACAATCAGCGACAGCACAACTGCCGCGCTGATGGCCAGGGCAATGTCGCCGAAGAGCTGGCCGGCTTCCTCTTCGACAAAGATCACCGGCAGAAAGACCGCCACCGTCGTCAGGGTGCTGGCCAGGACTGCCCCCCAGACCTCACCGGCACCCTGGATGGCCGCCGTTTTGCGGTCTTCACCCTGGCGCCAGTGGGTGTCGATGTTTTCCAGCACGACCACCGCATTGTCGACGAGCATGCCGACGGCAAAGGCCATGCCCGCCAGGCTGATGACGTTGAGGGTTCGGCCGAAAACCGACAGCAGCAGAAAAGTGCCGATGATGCTCACCGGAATCGCCACGGCCACAATCAGCGTCGGCCGCACCGTCCGCAGGAACAACAGCAGCGTCATGACTGTCAGCAGGCCACCGACGACGATGTTGTTCTGGACCAGCCCGATCGCCGAATCGATGTAGGTCGTCTCGTCATAGACCAGGGCGAGGCTCAGGCCCCGGGGGGCGAGTAGATTTTGGTCGATGTCGGCCGCCACCCGGCGGAGCTGCCGCATCGTTTCGAGGACGTTGGCGTTCTGATCCCGCGTGACCCGCACCGCGATGCTGCTGGAGCCGACGCGGCGGACGATGCCGGTGGCCTTCTTCAGGCCCAGCTCGACCCGGGCGACATCACGCACGTAGACCGGTTTGCCATCTCGACGGGTGATGATCACCCCTTCAACCTGCTCGGGCGAGCGGAACTGCCCGATCGTCCGCACGATGTACCGCCGCTTTCCCTCCCAGAAATCGCCGCCCGAGGTGTCCTGGTTCTGGTTGGCCAGTGCCTGCCGCAGGTCCTCGATCGTGAGTTGCCTGGCGGCGAGCAGCTGGGGGTCGACGATCACCTGCAGTTCGTCCTCGCGGCCCCCCACCAGATCGGCGCCCGACACGCCGGGCACCCGCTCCAGCCGGCTCTCAATGTCGTCCTCGGCCATGCGTCGCATCATCGTGACATCGATGTCGGGCGGGGCCAACTCGGCCAGTTCCGGCGCCTCTGTGATCAGCTTTTTCAGGCGAAAGAGGGCAAGGTTGGCCGAGCGGGCTTGCCGGATGCGTTCCAAGGCCGCGGCATGGGCGGGATGGTCGCGGGCGGCTTGTGCCAACAACGCCGGGTCGGGTGCGGCCTGGCCCAGGATCAGCCAGGCGATCGGCCTGCTGCTGCTGCTGGAGGTCTTCAGGGTCGGCCGATCGGCGTCGATCGGCCAGTCGCGGATCTGCTGCAGCCGGGTGTTGACCTTCACCAGGGCCTGGTCCATGTCGGTGCCGATCCCGAATTCGAGATCGACCGAGCCCAGCCCGTTGCCGCTGGTGCTTGAAAGCTTGGTCAGACCCTCGACCGAACGCAGGTTCTCTTCCAGCGGCTGGATGATCTCCTGCTCAATTTCCCGGGGACTCGCCCCCGGCCAGCGGGTCTCGACCAGAATCGTCGGGATCTGAACCTCAGGCGTCAGCTGCACGGGCATCGTCAGCAGGGCGAGGCCGCCGAACAGGGCCAGCAGCAGGACGCCGACGGCGGCCTTGACCGGGTTCGCGACGCAGGCGGCGATCAGGTTCATCGAGCAGCTTCTGCTGGGAGGGGAAAGCGGACCGAGAGGCCGGGCCGGAGTCGCTCATTGCCCCGGATGACCACTAGCGTGCCGACGGCAAGGCTGCCCTCAACTCCGACAGCACCCCCAACGGCAGCGCCCAGCCGCACGGGCACGGGCTCAACGACGCCGGTTCCGGTGGTCCCGTCGGCTGGCTGGCCAGCCGACCGCTGCACGGCGTAAACGACCGGGGTCGATCCGCCGAGAACCACTGCATCTTTGGGGACGACCAACGTCTGCCCGACACGTCCGACCGGCAGCCAGGCCCGGGCAAGCATGCCGCCACGCAGCACCGGTGTGGCGTCTTCGACGCGATTGTCGAGGAGAACCTTGACCGGGAAACTGCGGCTGAGAAGGTCGGCCTGGGGAACGACCTGGTTGATGGTGCCGATCCAGGTGTTGGTGGGGGCGGCCTCGAACTCCAGCCGAACCTCCATCCCCTTGCGAAGTGTCGACACAAGCCGCTCGGGCACCTGTACCTCGACCTCGACCTGGTCAAGTTCGACCACTGTTGCCACCAGGCCGCCGCGGGAGACCCACTCGCCCTTCTCCGTGAATCGCTCAACCACCCAGCCGTCAAAGGGCGAGCGAATGGTGTGCTTCTTGAGCTGATCTTCGATCCGGTCGACGGCGGCACGCTGAACGGCGACGGCGGCGGCAGCCTGGGCGATCTGCTCGATCCGGGGGCCGGCCTCGGCCATCGCCAGCGCGGCCCGGCTTCGCCGCAGTCCGGCATCCGCCTGCCGGACTTCGGCCAGGGCGTCTTGCAGTTCATCGGTCGTTGCCGTGCCACGGGTGACGAGCCGCTCAACCCGGTTGAAGCGGCTGCGGGTGTATTCAACCCCGGCCTCAAGCCGGGCGACATCGGCCCGGGCCTGCTCCAGCTCCTCCGGCCTCGATCCGGCCTGCAGTTCCGCCAGCAGTTGCTGGCGGCGGTCCAGCTCGGCCATGCTCCCAGCGAGCTCGATTTCAAGCAGGCCGCGAAGCAATTCAGCAACCGGTTCGCCCGCCTCGACAGCCTGTCCCTCGCGAACGGGCAGTGCCACTATGCGACCATCAACGGCGCTGCCGACGTCGCTGCTGCGGGCGGGGTAGACGGTGCCCACGAACGACTGGCCGGTGGCCAGGTCGACCCGGCGGACCGGCGCAACCTCCACCGGTGCTGCGAGGTCCGCTGCCGGCTGTGCCGCGGCCACCGCACCGCCGGCCAGTGCCAGCACCGTCACGGCCGCGAACCGACCGAAGTGTTGACCCGTGTGCAACAGTCGGCTGGAGGAGCAGAAGCGGGTTGTCATGGCGGATTGGCCGTCTGTCGGGGATGGGCGAATAGAAGGGCAGCGGCGAGGAAAACCGTATTTCTACCTTACTTGATGTCGGCGGTTGGTTTGGCTGACGCCACTCGTCGAGTCCCAGCTGTCCGTCGAAAAAGCCGTCCACGATCTCTTTTCACGCGGGGAACCCCCGAAAAAGTTGAAGGGTTTCGGGGTTGCCGATTGCCGCATTCTGCGGCGGCAGACGATTGCCTCAGTCTGCGGACGGGTGCAGGGAAGGGAGGCCGAAACTCCATCACGGACCGGAATTTTTGCTCGCCGCTTGACCAGGACCATGCCGAAGACTACCTTTCCCGATCTGCCCCACCGCGATGGATTGGGTGGTAGTCGTTTTGATTACTGCCGAATTGCATTTTTAGAGGGTGCCAGACGGACGATTTGACGGCCGCCAGGTTCTTGCAAATTCTGGTGTGCCCGATAGAGTCCTAACACTGGGATCGGCGATGCCGGCTTCAGGCAGAATTTATTCTGCGATTTCGAACTTTGACAATTTGGTTGTGGTAATTGGCATCTTTGAAGAATGCTGATGGATGACGGCGTCCTCGCGACTCCGTCAATCCGCAGCGTTCTCCCAAGGCAAGACGATTTTCAGCGGCCCTTTTGGGTCGCGGGAAGATCGAGAGCGAGAACGTTACTTCTCCGAATGGTGCGGCGGCCTGAGGCCGTTTAGCGAGGATTCGGAGGGTTGCGAGACGCCCGGGCAGTTTGCTCTGCGAGCATTCGATTCGGGTGGTCAAGCTACCAAGGGCGCATGGGGGATGTCTTGGCATCAGGAGGCTTTGAAGGGCGCGGAAGGCTGCGATAAGCCCGGGGTAACCGTCAAACAGGTGATGATCCCGGGATTCCCGAACTGGCTGTGGCTGAATACATAGGCTGCAGTGGCAAACGCGGAGAACTGAAACATCTAAGTATCCGTAGGAGCAGAAAGAAAAATCGATTTCCTCAGTAGCGGCGAGCGAAAGGGAAACAGCCCAAACCGCGGTGGTTTCCACTGCGGGGTTGTAGGGCCCTCCATCGGAGTTACCAAACAATTGACTAGCAGAACGATCTGGAAAGTTCGTCCACAGAGGGTGACAGGCCCGTATGCGAAAGTTGATTGTCTCCGGAGGGTACCCTGAGTAGGTCGAGTCACGTGGAACCTCGACTGAATCGACGGGGACCATCCCGTAAGGCTAAATACTCCCTGATGACCGATAGTGAACAAGTAGAGCGATCGAAAGATGAGAAGAACCCCTGTTAGGGGAGGAATGTGAACCTGAAACCATGTGCCTACAAGCGGTCGGAGCGCTATGGCCTTTTTGGCAATGCGTGACGGCGTGCCTTTTGCATAATGATCCGGCGAGTTACCGTCAGCGGCTCGGTTAAGGCCTTTCGGGCCGAAGCCATAGGGAAACCGAGTCTGAATAGGGCGACTATTGGTCGCTGGTGGTAGACGCGAAACTGCACGAACTACCCATGAGCAGGTTGAACCGCGGGTAAAACCGCGTGGAGGACCGAACCCACTTGGGTTGAAAACCGAGGGGATGACTTGTGGGGAGGAGTGAAAGTCTAATCAAGCGCAGAGATAGCTCGTTCTCTCCGAAATAGCTTTAGGGCTAGCCTCAGGTAATAGACAGTGGGGGTAGAGAGACTGAATTGGATGGGGGCCCTTCCCGGGTACCTCACCGAACCAAACTCCGAATACCATTGTCCGTATCCTGGGAGTCAGTCCGCGAGGGATAAGCTTCGCGGTCAAGAGGGAAACAACCCAGACCACCTGCTAAGGTCCCCAAGCAGAACTCAGTCACTAAGGAAGTGAAGTTGCAATGACAGCCAGGATGTTGGCTTAGAAGCAGCCACCATTTAAAAAGTGCGTAACAGCTTACTGGTCGAGCAATTTTGCGCCGATAATGAACGGGAGTAAGTTCTGCACCGAAGCAGTGGAACACGCTTGCGTGTTGGTAGGAGAGCGCTGTACGTCAGATACAAGTCGCACCGTGAGGAGCGATGTCGGGGCGTACAGGTGATTATGCCGGAATGAGTAACGATAAAGCAGGTGAGAATCCTGCTCGCCGAAAGCCTAAGGTTTCCTGGGGAAGGTAAATCCGCCCAGGGTTAGCCGGTTCCTTAGTCGAGGCCGAAAGGCGTAGACGATGGACAGCAGGTCAACATTCCTGCGCCACATGCTGGACCGATGGAGGGACGGCGTCTGAAAGGTGAGGGGACGGATAGAAATGTCCCTCGCCTGTGTGAAGGGTAGCTGTAGGAAAATCCGCAGCGACATCCCGAAGCACGGGACAAAGACGTTTATGTTTCGATAGTCACCCGAAGGACGTCCAAGAAAAGCTTCTAGGGTTGAAGGCATGTGACCGTACTAAAACTGACACAGGTAGGCGGGACGAGAAGTCCTAGGCGCTCGGGAGAACACTGGTTAAGGAACTCTGCAAAATGGCCCCGTAAGTTCGCGATAAGGGGTGCCTCCTTTGGTTCACGCTGAGGGAGGTCACAGTAAATCGGCATCAGCGACTGTTTATCAAAAACACAGGACTCTGCTAACTCGCAAGAGGATGTATAGAGTCTGACGCCTGCCCGGTGCTGGTAGGTTAAGGAAGAAGGTTAGCCGAAAGGCGAAGCTTGCGACCGAAGCCCCAGTAAACGGCGGCCGTAACTATGACGGTCCTAAGGTAGCGAAGTTCCTTGTCGGGTAAGTTCCGACCTGCATGAAAGGCGTAACGACTGATGCACTGTCTCAACCAGTGACCCGGTGAAATTGTAGCCGTGGTGAAGATGCCACGTACCCGCAGTATGACGGAAAGACCCCGTGAACCTTTACTGTAGGCTGATATTGGTCTCGGACGTGTTCTGTGTAGGATAGGTGGGAGGCTTTGAAGCGGCGACGCTAGTCGTCGTGGAGCCAACGTTGAAATACCACCCTGGATTCGTTTGAGTTCTAACGCTGATTCCCGTGAATCCGGGCAGCGGACAGTGTCAGTTGGGCAGTTTGACTGGGGCGGTCTCCTCCCAAAGAGTAACGGAGGAGTTCAAAGGTACCCTCAGCCTGGTTGGCAATCAGGCATCGAGCGCAAAGGTAGAAGGGTGCTTGACTGCGAGACTCATAAGTCGAGCAGATACGAAAGTAGGACTTAGTGATCCGGTGGTTCTGTATGGAAGGGCCATCGCTCATCAGATAAAAGGTACTCCGGGGATAACAGGCTTATCGCTTCCGAGCGTCCATAGCGGCGAAGCGGTTTGGCACCTCGATGTCGGCTCATCACATCCTGGGGGTGGAGAAGCTCCCAAGGGTTTGGCTGTTCGCCAATGAAAGTGGTACGTGAGCTGGGTTCAGACCGTCGTGAGACAGGTCGGTCCCTATCTGCTGTGGGCGTACGAAACTTGAGAGGATTCTTCTTTAGTACGAGAGGATTTGGAAGGACGTTCCTCTGGTGTACCAGTTGTCGCGCTAGCGGCACGGCTGGATAGCTAAGAACGGAAAGGATAAACGCTGAAGGCATATAAGCGTGAAGCCCGCCTCAAGATCAGGTTTCGTAGGGTAAAACCCGAAAGTCCCCTGAAAGACGATCAGGTTGATAGGCCGGATGTGTACGTGCAGTAATGCACTCAGCTAACCGGTACTAACGGACGATTGCTTGACCACTCGTATCGAGTGCTTGCGGTGTTGCGGCTGGGCGGTTTACAAACCGTCAGATGCCGTGATCCATGCCGATTACCACAACGAAACATCACCGCTGACGCGGTGAGCCAGAATTTTCCGGTGAACATATCTGAAAGGTCACACCCGTTCCCATCCCGAACACGGTCGTTAAGCTTTTAGAGCCGATGGTAGTGCCACAAGTGCGAGAGTAGGTATCGCCGGGAATTTTATAAAGACCCCTCGGTTGCTGAGAAGCGGCCGAGGGGTTTTTTGGTGTTGTGGCGATATCCATAATCGGCCCGGCATATTGCCGGCTCGGGGTGGCAAAAGTCTGTTCGCGTCGGCCTTTCCGACCGCAAGCTCCTCGAGCGTTCGCCGGACTCCGCGCTGTGTTTTCTCGAGGAACTTCAGCGATGGGGGAGTTTGAGCTCGAGGGAGCCCTGCTTGGATTAGCAGACTGTGGAAAAAGCTGCCGCCGCAGGAAGCGGCGACGGCCAACCCCGCAAACCCTCGGCGTTTTCGGGTGTTGCCCAAGTGGGAAAAGCTGATGGATGGCTTTTCCACGGACAGCTAACTGCGGGTGGTATCTGCCGCCAGTTGCTCGATCAGCGAAACCGGCAGGCCGACAACCGTGTCGGCCGAGCCCTCCACAAGCTGTAGCGGAAGCAGGCCGTCTTGCAGGCCGCAGCTTCCAGCCTTGCCCTGCCAGGCACCGGTTTCGAGGTAGGCTTCAAGCTTCTGAGCGGTGATCGTTTCCATGAACACCTGGCTCTCGGCGTGCCCGTTGATGATGGCGTATTTTTCCGAGGCGTCGCTCTGGTCATTTCTATCGCTTGCTGCTGGAACCCAGAGGCTGACGCCGGTGACCACCCGATGTTGCCGGCCGGAAAGTCGTTGGATCATTGCGGCGGCGTCGGCCCTGTCCCGTGGTTTTCCCAGTGGAATGCCATCGATTTCCCCGAGGGTGTCGCAGGCTAGAATCATCCTGCCCTCGGGCTGAGAGATTTCGGCCGGAAGGTCGGCCGCCACCGCCGCGGCTTTGGCTGCGGCCAGCCGGACGACAAACGCAGTGAGGGGTTCCGTTACTGCCTGTGGGCGGGCGGTCGCCTCGACGTGTTCGGGTGGTGCTGCAACGACCACGTCCCAGCCGGCGGCAATGGCCAATTCACAACGCCGGGGAGACTGGCTGGCAAGAATGAAGCGGAAGGGTTCGGGTGGCATGCGGAGGCGGAAGCCGGTTTCAGCGTGGTCAGAGAAGGGGATCGACATCCTCCATGAGGATGATGATGTCATCGTACTCAACAAGCCGACGGGCCTGCCGACGGCCAATGCGTCCCGTGGGAGCGACAGTCTATTCGTCCGGCTGACGGCCCACCTCGGCCGGGAGGCCTTTGTTGGGGTGGTCAGCCGTCTCGATCAGCCTGTCTCCGGAGTCGTTGTTTTCGCCAAGACCAGACCGGCCGCGGCCAGCCTCGCGGCCCAGTTTCGTAACCGCACCGTCGAGAAGGAATACCTGGCGATTGTCGAGCGTCGATTCCCCGCTGCGGTTGGTGACTGGCTTGCCTGGCAGGACTGGATTGGCTGGGACGAGGCCTCACGGCGAGCCGTTGTGCGACCGGGGCCGGCTGCTGAAAGACCAGCAGGGGCGGGAATAGCCGGCGCTTCGGCTCCCCCCGGCTTTCTCTCAGCTGAGTGCCGTGCCCGGGTTGTCCGTAGGCTGGGAGAGGTTTCCCTTGTTGAGCTGAGGCCAGCCACCGGCAGGAAGCACCAGCTGCGGGCCCAGCTTGCCGGACGCGGCTGCCCGATTGTGGGCGACCGAAAATATGGGGCCCGGCTGCTGTTGACCAGGGCTGCCGATCACGCGATCGGACTGCATGCACGGTCGGTCTCCTTTGACCATCCCCGGACCGGGGTTCACCAAGCTGTCCATGCGGACATCCCCTCGGGGTGGCAAGGGCGTTTTGAGGGGCTTTTTCCCGGTTAAGTGGTTCGGACTGCCGGGGAGTCCAGCGGCTATGCCGGCTCGCAACTGTTCGGGTATGATTGCAAAATGATCGGGCACCCCCTTCGGTCGGGGGCCGTCCATCCCGCCTTGCATTTGCATCCCAGCCGTAGCCATTGCTGATTTCCTGACCTGCCAGGGGTCAGTCGTGTGGCCACGCCAAAGGCTGATGCCAAATCGGCTTGGCTTACGGGCCCCTGCCAGAGGGCCAGGTGTTCCTGCTGAGTCTTTGATATTCCATCGAGTTTTTCGCACACGCCCATGGCCGCAGTTCCTCCGGATTCCAATCAGTCCCCACCCGCCGCCGGAGGCACGCAGTTTCGGGAAGCGATCCTGGCAAGCGGAATCGTCGATCCCGAAGTTGTGGATGCTGCCGAGGCGGTGGTGCGGACGTTGCCCGGGATGGGCACGCCCAATGCCTCACCACAGACACAGGCAGCCTTCTGCCGCGCGGTCGCCCAGCAGCTGGTGGATCAGGGCACCTTGACTGAATTTCAGGCCGGCCAACTTCTGCTCGGCCGCAAAAAGCTCAAGCTCGGCCAGTACCGGATTCTCGATCAGATCGGACGGGGCGGGATGGGGCTCGTGTTTCTCGCCGAGCACGACCTGATGGGCCGCCGGGTCGCCGTAAAGGTACTGCCTCGGAAGAAATCGACTGAGGAGTCAGAGATGGTCTTCCGGCGCGAGATCCGCATGCTCGGACGACTGGATCATGACAATCTCGTTCGGGCGCTCGACGCCGGCTACGACGGGAAGGTCTTCTTTCTGGTGACCGAACTCATTCCCGGCCTCGACCTCAACCGCCAGATCAAGCGGCACGGGGTCTTTGACGAAATGATGGCCGCCTCAATCATCTCCCAGGCGGCAGCGGTGCTCGCCTACGCCCATTCCGAGGGCGTCATTCACCGAGACGTCAAGCCGGGCAACATCATCGTGACCGACGACGGACGGGTCAAACTGCTCGATCTCGGGCTGGCCGGCTCGATGTTGGCCGATGAGGCGATGCCACTCAACCGGGTGGTCGGCACGATGGACTACATCGCGCCTGAGCAGTTGAAGGACCCGGATAACGTTGGCCCCTCGGCCGATATTTACAGCCTGGGCTGTACGCTCTATTTCACCGTGACTGGGCAGCCGCCCTATCCCGGGGGCACTCGTCAGGACAAAGCCAAACGGCACCTGCATGAAAAGCCGCCAAGGGCGACGGATTATGCCCCACACTTGAGCAAAGCCTTCTGTCGAGTGATCGACGGAATGCTCCTGAAGGAGCCGAGTGATCGCTATCAGTCGATGGCCGAGATCATCGACGAACTCGCGTCCTGGAAGCCGGCCAGCCTCATGTCCATGCCGCGGGGTGAGGCATCGGCGGGGAATAGCAGTGAATTCATGCTGGAGCCGGACCTTGAGGCGGCTGCAACTGACGAAACGGCACGCAGTTCGGGCGACGGAAATTGGCCGCTTGTTGAGGCCGACAGCGTGACCCCCGCCAGCGGACGCTTGATGGTCGACCCAATCGGTCGCGAAGAGCCCGCTGTTGGCCGTTCCGGCCGTCTGGCGACAGCCGGCCGCGTCGCGGTCTGGGCAGCGGGGGCCGGTCTGGGCGGAGGGCTCTCTGTGGCCGCCATCGCCATGGCCCTGGGAAGCCAGAACTTTGGCGGTGCCGCCCCGCTGGTCGCCGGGACACTCATTGCGGTGGTGACCGCCGCCGGCATGAGTATCGCCACGGTGCTCCGCCAGACCGACTGATACCCCGGCCCGGGATGCCCGCCCGGCTTTGCCCACCAGACTGTGGAAAAAGGGTTGCTCGATCGGCGACATCGGACGGCGACATCGGAATCAGCGGGGGAAACTGATCCACGAAAAGCCCATGATTGATCACTCGATCAAGTTCCACTCCAACCGCGGGTGACCGCGAACCGGGGAAATACGACTGAGGGTTCGGACACCGCTTGGGCTTTTGCAGCATGCACCATTTGCCAGACAGCACGATCGTGCAAGGGCTTTCTCACCGGCAGCTAGCCGCCCGGTGAGAGTATTTCCCGAAGGGCCTCGGCCAGCAGCGGATACTGAAAGACGAAGCCGGTCTCGAGGGCAACCTTGGGCAGCACCCGCTGGGACGCAAAGAGCACCTGGGCAAACTCGCCGAAGGCCAGTCGAAGGCCAAAATAGGGGGCTGGCAGGAAGGCCGGCCGGCGGAGTTGCCGGGCGAGGCTCTTGGTGAATTCACTGTTTCGGACCGGGTTTGGCGCGACTGAATTCATTGGGCCGGCCAGGCTCGACGTCTCAGCAGCATGGGTGTAGAGCCGGGCCAGATCAGCGACATGGATCCAGGGCATCCACTGCTTCCCGCTTCCCAGTGGCCCCCCCGCTCCAAGTCGGAACGGCGTGAGCATCTTGCCGAGGGCGCCGCCGCCCGACCCCAGGACGATTCCGGTGCGGGCCGTCACTACCCGAATACCATGCTCGGTTGCTGCATTGGCCTCTGCCTCCCAGGCAACACAGACCCCGGCCAGAAAATCGTCGGCGGGTGGAGCAGACTCGGTCAGTTCCTCATCGCCCCGGTCACCGTAATAGCCAACCGCACTTGCGGAAACCAGCGTTCGCGGCCCCGATTCGGTCCGAGTCATGCCGGCGACGAGGTGGCGGGTGCCGATCACCCGACTGTCTCGAATCTTGGCTTTCTGCTGGGGAGTCCAGCGTCCTTCAGCCACGGACTCACCCGCCAAGTGAAAGACCACGTCGACATCGTCAAAGGCCTCCTGCGGGGGTGGCCCTTCAAGTGGATTCCACCGCACAATCTTTCCCGCCAGGTGACCGATCGATTCCGCCGCCCGGTCCGGATGACGCGTCAGCACCGTGGGCTGCTCAAGCAGCCGCAGCAATCTCGGACCAACAAAGCCGGTGGCACCAGTGACAAGAGCTTTCATGAATTGCCTCAAGGACCCGCGTGAAAAATCAGGCAGTGGGTTCGGAGCCTGTTTCTGAGACGACGACTGACGTACCCGAGGACCAAACTATAGCAGGCCGGTCTCGCCTGACCGCAGCCGCCGACTGAGCCCCCGCCCGGTTTTTCGGCCGCTGAACCCGGCCGGTGGTAATTCTGTCAGGCAGCTGAGATTCTCATCGGGAGCAGTCGCCCACGCCGTGGGCAGCTCCCGGGGCCATCTTCCTTCACCCCCAGCCGTTGTGCCCACAAATCATCAGGCTCTGAACCAGTTGTCACCGGCAGGCGGACGACCAGCCAGCCCGTTGCGGCGGGACTTGTTGTTCTCCAATGCCGACAGCATTGCCTACAGCGTGATGGTGGGGTGCGGAGAAACCTATCTGCCGGCCTTTGCCCTGGCGCTTGGTCTGGGACCACTCGCGGCCGGGCTGATTGCCAGCCTGCCGGTATTCGTCGGAGCCGTGGTTCAGCTCATCACCCCGTTCGGTGTTGGCTGGCTGGGAAGCAACCGCCGATGGGTCATTGGCTGCACGACCCTTCAGGCAATCAGCTTTTTGCCGCTTGTGGCCTGGGCCGTGAGAGGTGAGGCGGCGCTCTGGCAATTGCTTGCCGCTGCCAGTGTCTATTGGTCGGCCGGCATGGCAGGTTTTCCGGCGTGGAGCAGCTGGATGGGACTGCTGATTCCGGCCCAATTGCGATCAGTCTATTTCGCGCAGCGTAATCGATTGGCGCAGTTCGGTGTTCTGGTTGGTTTTGTGGCAGGCGGCTTCGTGCTCCAGGCGGCAGCTTCTGCCGAGGTCGCCTTTCCGGCATTCGCCGGGCTTTTTCTGGTCGCAGCGGTGAGTCGCATTGTGTCGACACTCTGTCTGGTCTGTTGCCGTGAACCGGTCGGTCGCGGGGAACCGGCTCCCGTCGAGGCAGAGCCGGCAGCGGCCCGACGGGCCTGGCGGCATCTGCCCCAAACCATTGCGGCTCTGGTGAGGTCCCCGGCCGGAGCCCTGCTGGCAGCGCTTTGGACCTTCACCTTTGCCACCCGGATCTCAGCGGCGTATTTCACGCCTTTCCTGCTGGAAGAGCTGCGATTTTCCTACCAGGCATACATGGGTGTGCTGGCCACCGGGCTGTTTGCCAAGGCCGTGGCCCTGCCGACCTTCGGGCGACTCGGAAGCCGCATCGGTTCGGTACGGCTGCTGCGGCTCGGTGGCCTGCTGGTGGTGCCGCTCTCTGCGCTCTGGCTGGTGTCACGAAGCTGGTGGTACCTGATCGGGCTCCAGCTCATCGCGGGAACCTGCTGGGCCATCGTCGATCTCGCCTCGGCACTGCTCTTATACGATGCCGT
This sequence comes from uncultured Pirellulales bacterium, assembly GCA_965662195.1. Taxonomy (GTDB): domain Bacteria; phylum Planctomycetota; class Planctomycetia; order Pirellulales; family UBA1268; genus UBA1268. The sequence continues at coordinate 15,399 of CBFIHA010000042.1, read as the reverse complement.
TCGTCACCGAGAACGGACGGGAGTGGTTACGCTGCACAATCTCGGGATTGCCCTGGCTACCCTGGCGGGGGCGGCGGTCGGCGGGGCCGTGCTGCGGTGGTACGGGGAGCAGCAGGCGGGCTATCTCGCCGTATTCCTGCTGTCGGGGATTGCTCGCCTGGCGATCCTACCGCTGCTGTGGCGGGTGCGATTCTCCGACGCTGATTAGCTGGCCGGAAAGTTGGCCTCATTGGCCAGGCTGTTGAGAAAGACCCGGGCCTTGCCGTATTCCCCGGCTGGGTAGTCGTCGATGTGCTCCTTGAGCACATCAATGAACTTTGAGACCGTCTGCTGAATCGCCTGGAACTGTTCGAACTGCAGGCTGCTTCCTGAGGTGGATCGTTTGGCGAACAGGGTGTCGAGTTCGGAGCGATAGGGCTCGAAAATGCTGTCCTGAAGGACCAGCGGATACTCGATGTGGCCCGTGACAGGATCGAGCTGCGTCGCGCCGAGCCGGGGGGCGGCCATCCGCTGCGACAGCCTGATCGCTGTCTCATGGGAGACCTTCGGGGGAGCCTCCTCCGCCCGGGCCTGCCGATTGATTTTCCGCATTTCGAAGTAGGTTTCGGTCCACTTTTTACGGTTGTCGATTTCCAGCGTCTTGGCCTGCTCGTAGTTCTTGGACGCCTCGGAGTTCTGCAGGTTCTGGTAGCCCTGGGCCCGCATCATCGAGGCCATGCCATAGTCGGCCGCCTGCTGGGCAGTCGAGGCGTAATTGCCCCGCCCCCCGCCCCAACCCCAGCCGCGGCCCTGGGCGGCGGCTGTACCCGCCAGCAGAACGCAGCCAGTGGCCATGATCCAGCCAAACCGGGTGCCGCTCAGTTGTGCCACGAGAACGCTGAGTCGCATGTTCATCCTCGACCTCAGTTGGCGGAATCTCCTCAGCCACCTTTCGGCGCCGCGGACGTCCGGGGGATAATCTTGCCAGGACCAAGTATACTTCCAGCTCCCGGATCGTGCGACATTGAGACCGACCCAAACCGCCCGATTCCACGGGGCATTGCGGGTGTGGCTGCCTGTCATTTGGTGGTTTATGTCGCGACGTCCCCCGGGGGTGATTCCGATTCACAACCACGCCGGAAAGCAGATCTGATGAACAGGCATCTCTGGACGCTTCCTTCCCTCGTGCTGATCGGCCTAGCAGTCGGTGACTCAGGTTGCTCCCGTCGGGAGGCCGACAAACCGTCGCCCGTCGTGCGGGTCGACCAGCCTCCCGCGAACGCGGTGGAGCCAATGGCCAAGCCCGTCGTGGCCGAGAAGCCGGAATCAAAACCGATGCCGGCCGATGCTGAGCCGACTCCGGCAACGGCCGCCCCGGCTGCAAAGCCAGCCACCGAGCCGTCCCCCGAACGTGCTGCCCCGGCGTCAACGGTGGGCCGCAAGACGCTCGCTCAACTCCGCGAGGAACTGGCGGCCTCGACGAATCCTGATGCCACCCTCCAGCTTGTCGACACGATTGGTCGACTCCGGGGGAGGGCCCGCGACTCACTGCCCGATCTTGTCGGTCTGACAACTGCAAGCGACCCTCGCGTGCGTTGGCATGCTGCCCGCTCGATCGGGCTGATTGGTGAAGATGCAATCACAGGCATCCCCTATCTGCTGCAGCTGCTCCAAGACGCCGACCCCGTGGTCGCGACGCAGGCCGCCGCGGCGATTGGGCACATTCGCGAAGATGACAACCGCAAAGAACTTCCGGCTGCCGACGAAGAGCTGTATCGGGACGCAACCACGCAACTCGTCGCTGCCTTGGTCCACCAAGATGCACGAGTTAGGCGGGCCTGCCTCCGGGCACTTCGGCAGCTCGATCCCGAACCGGAGCAGATCATGCCCGTTGTCGACGGGGTGTTCGCCGGGAACGACCCAGCGGTCATTCTGCCGGCACTCCAGAGCATCGCGGACATGGGGGCGGCGGCCGTCCCGTTTTTGGGGGAGCGTTTAAAACGCCCGCAGGGACGGTATTGGGCCAGTGTTGCCCTCACCGAAATCGGCCCGGCTGCAGCGGCAGCCACGCCGGCGTTGATCGAAGCCCTGGCCGAAAGCCCGCCGGAGGAGCAGCTGCAGCAGATTCTCGCGTTGGCAGCCATCGGTGAGCCGGCAGAGGCCGCGGGTGACACCCTGATCTCGCTCTTTGCCGAGGGAGACCCGTCACTTCGGGGAGTGGTGATATACGCCCTCGGCAAGCTGAAGGTTGCTGAGGCAGCACCACTGCTTGCTGAGGTGGTCGCCACCGAGTCCCCGCAGCTTGCGGCGACTGCCGCCTGGGCCCGGGCAAAAGTCGATCCGGAGGACGCTGAACTCGTCGATGACGCCATCGACCGGCTGCTGGCGCAGTGTGGGAGTGATGAAGAGTTTGCCAGGGTCGCAGCTGTATCGGCCCTCTCCGATCTGGCCGCAGGGCTCGAGCGGGAGCCGCGTGAAGAACTGGCGGTGCAATTCGCCGGAATGCTTGAGGACTCCTCTGACCAGGTTCACGACATGGCGGCCGCCGGCCTGATCCGGCTCGGAGGTGATGCCGTTGCAACGGTGTCCGCACGGCTTGCCGATCCGGTGACGGAACTGCCTGCCCTCCGGATACTCGCCGCCATCGGTGGCCCAGCCGCGGAAGCCGTTGGGCCGATCGCGGATCGGCTTGATGCCGACGACCCCGCTATTGTCAGCGAGGCAATCCTGGCCCTGGCGGCGATCGGTCCGCCTGCCGGGGCGGCTTTCGACCGCCTGCTGCCGCTGCTGGAGGAGCCCGCTGCTGGAACTGCCGACGAACAGGCTTCGGGCCTGCGGTATGCCGCGGCCTACTGCCTGGGGCGAATAGGTGCCCCGGTGGCCTTGCCGGCGGTTGAGCGGCTGGCGGCGTTGGCTGAATCAGACGACCCCATGCTGGCGACCGTGGCAATCTGGGCAGCACTGCAGATTGATCCCGAAGATCAGCAGCGATTCGAGCGGGCAATTCCGATGCTGACCGCAGCGCTCGAGGCGGAATCCCAGACGGTTCGGCTGGAGGCGGCCATCGCCCTTGGAGATCTTGGCGGTCGCGCTGAGACGGCAGTCCCCGCCCTTGAGTTGCTGGCGGAGGATGACCCGATTCGGAGCATCCGTGACGCTGCCCGGCAGTCGCTGCGGAAGATTCGGGGCGGTTAAGATTCGGGGCGGTAAGCAGGCTCGTTCCGCAGTCCGCAACCAACCGGCTGAATCGCGGCCTGCGGTGAGTCTGCGGGCTCTGCCGGTCGGGCTGCTCCGAATCAGCGCCCCTCAAGGTCGGCAGGGCAGTCCGACGATGCTCTCTCCAACGGGATCAGGGCACATTTCGGGGAAGAGGGCCGCAGTGGTGAGTGGTGTCAGCTTTTTGAGGCGGATCTGGCTGACGAGGTTCTCCAGCCCAGCATCCGAGCGGCCGTTGCTGCGGCTGGTTCTTCGGCACCAGCCGTCCAAAATTCTCGAAATTGGGCTGGGAACCCTCCAGCGGACCGAGCGGCTGCTGGGCGTCGCAAGCAGCCTCGGGCCCCTGCACTACGTCGGATTGGACCGGTTCGAGGCTCGCCTGCCGGGCGACCCGGCCGGGGTGACGCTCAAGGAGGCCCATCGGCGGTTGCACGGGCGGGGCCGAATTCAACTGGTGCCGGGCAATGCCGACTCCACGCTGGCGAGGCTCTGCAACCAGCTGGGAAGTTTTGACCTCATTCTGATCTCCGCCAGCACCGACCGGCAGAACCTGACCCGCTGTTGGTTCTTCCTCCAGCGGGTCGTGCGGCCCGACACGGTGGTCGTGCAGGAATTCGTCAACGATGCCACCGTCAGTTGGCAGACCGTGGCGCATGAACGGGTGGCCGATCTTGCCAGCCAGACGATTCTGCGGCGGGCAGGCTAAGCGGGCCGCAGAAAAAGCCCGGTCGCCGGACGGTGGCAGCGGCTACCGCCGCCGGATACATTGATGGTTTGGTTTCAACACCCCTCCGCTCTTCACCGTATGCCCGGCCCCCGCACCCTCCTCGACAAAATCTGGGACGATCACGTCGTCTGCACACCAGCCGGTGAAAACCCGCTGCTCTACATCGATCGGCATCTGGTTCACGAAGTCACCAGTCCCCAGGCCTTTGAGGGCCTCCGGCTGGCGGGCCGCCCGGTTCGGCGGCCCGAGGCAACATTCGCAACCCCCGACCACAACGTCCCGACCACTGACCGGCGGCTGCCGATCGCCGACGCGATCTCAAAGCAGCAGATCGATACGCTCCGCGACAACTGCCGGCAGTTTGGCGTTCGCCTGTTCGATCTCGACGATGCCGACCAGGGCATCGTCCATGTGATTGGCCCGGAACTGGGCATCACCCAGCCCGGTATGACAATTGTCTGCGGTGACAGCCATACGGCCACCCACGGTGCCCTTGGGGCACTCGCCTTCGGCATTGGCACCAGCGAGGTGGAGCATGTGCTGGCGACCCAGACCCTCCGTCAGGCGAAGCCGAAGTCGCTCGAAGTACGGGTTGAAGGCAGCCTGCCCGAAGGCGTCACGGCGAAGGATCTCGTGCTCTACCTGATCGGCCAACTCTCGACCGAAGGGGGGACTGGCTACGTCATTGAATACACCGGTGACACCATCCGGAGTTTGGGCATGGAGCAGCGAATGACCGTCTGCAACATGTCGATCGAGGCCGGGGCCCGGGCCGGCATGATCGCCCCCGATGCCGTTACCTTTGACTATCTCCGGGGACGTGACTTTGCCCCCGCCGACTTTGAGGCGGCAGTGGCCTCCTGGAAGGCGTTGCCGTCGGACGCCGGGGCCGTCTACGACCGCGTCGAGATCTATCGGGCGGCTGATGTCGTGCCGCAGGTGACCTGGGGAACCAATCCGGCTCAAGTGATCGGCGTCGACGCCGCCGTGCCGGTTCCCGGCGACTTTGCCGACCCCAACGAGCAGTCGTCGGGTGAGCGGGCGCTTGCCTACATGGGGCTGGAGGCTGGTACCCGAATCGTCGATATTCCCCTCGACCGGGTATTCATCGGCTCCTGCACCAACAGCCGGATCGAGGATCTGCGAGCGGCGGCCCGGGTGGTTCAGGGGTATCGCGTGGCCGGGAACCTGCACGCCATGGTCGTACCCGGCAGCGGCCGCGTGAAGCGGCAGGCCGAAGCCGAGGGGCTCGACAAGGTCTTCACGGCGGCAGGCTTCGAGTGGCGGGAGGCGGGCTGCAGCATGTGCCTCGGCATGAATCCCGACACCCTTGCGCCGGGGCAGCGGTGTGCCTCCACCAGCAACCGGAATTTCGAGGGGCGGCAGGGGAAGGGGGGCCGTACCCACCTCGTCTCGCCCGCGATGGCGGCGGCTGCGGCGGTCACCGGCCACTTCGTCGACATCCGGGACTGGCAGTACCGGTAACCGTCATTTCGTCCGGCGGTCAGCTGACTGCCGATATTCGGCCGCCCCCCTCAGGAAGCATCATGCAGGCCTTCACCTCACACGACGGTGTCGTCGCCGCCCTTGACCGGGCGAATGTCGATACCGATCAGATCATCCCGAAGCAGTTCCTCAAGCGGATCGAGCGGACCGGCTTTGGCCAGTACCTCTTCTACGATTGGCGGTTTCTGGCTGATGGGTCGCCCGACCCGCAGTTTGAACTCAATCAGCCGGCTGCAGCGGGGGGCACCATCCTGCTGGCCCGGCGCAACTTCGGCTGCGGTTCGAGCCGCGAGCATGCCCCCTGGGCACTGGCCGACTATGGCTTCCGGGCGGTGATTGCGCCGACCTTCGCCGATATTTTCTACTCCAACTGTTTTTCCAACGGCATTCTGCCGATCCGCCTCGCTGAGGAAGATGTGGGCGAGCTGTTCCGGCGGGCGGCGGTTGCCAATGAGGCGGGGCAGTATCGGCTGCAGATTGACCTGGCGAGTTGCCGCCTGCGGGATGCCGATGGTTTTGCCCGTTCATTCGAGGTGGAGCCCTTTCGGCAGCGGTGCCTCCTCGAGGGACTCGACAACATCGCCTTGGCGATGCGGCACACCGATGCCATCGACGCCTGGGAGGCGGCTCACGGGATGCCGCCGGTCACCGCTGGGTAATCCATCGGAATCGGAGATACTGCGGTCATTTCTTGGGCGGTTTCCGCAGCGTCTTGGCCTCGTTCATTCACCTCAAAGAAGAACTCCCTCAAGGGCCACCTCGGAGGCAAATTCGATGGTAATGACTCGTCGTCAGAAGCTGGAAGCGATGCTGCGGGATGAGCCTGACGATGTCTTCCTGCGGTACAGCTTGGCCCTCCAGATGGAGGCCGACGGCGAGTGGGAAGCAGCGATTGATCTGCTGCAGGAACTCGCCCGGGGTGAACCACCCTATGTGCCCGCCTATCAGATGGCAGCCCAGCATCTGGTGAAGCACGGACAGCCAGAGGATGCCCGCCGCGCGCTCCGCGAGGGCATCGAGGAGGCTCGTCGGCAGAACCTCCTTCACGCTGCAGGCGAAATGGCTGAGCTGTTGATGTCCCTCGGCGGCGACTGACCAAATCAGCCGGCACTGCCTTCGAGCGCTGGCAGCGGCTCGGCCGCCTCAGAGCCGCGGGTGATGGTGAAGCCCAGCTCTTCAATCATCTTGTAGTCGGCCTCCGGCAACTGGCCCTCGGTGGTCAGGTAGTCGCCGACGAAGATTGAGTTGGCGGGGTAAAGACCCAGCGGCTGCAGGCTGCCCAGATGAATCTCACGGCCGCCGGCAATCCTGATTTCGGCAGTGGGATTGACCAGCCGCATCATCGCCAGGCCCCGTAAGCAGTCACGAGGGGTCAGCTGGTTGGTCTGCTCCAGCGGCGTGCCGTCGATGGCGTTCAGGAAGTTGAGCGGAATCGATTCGACCTCCAGCTCCCGCAGGGCAAATGCCATGTCGACGAGGTCATCGGCCGTCTCGCCCATGCCCATGATGCCGCCACTACACAGTTGCAGACCAGCCGACCGGCAGGCGGCCAGGGTGGCGATCCGATCGGCATAGGTGTGGGTGCTGCAGACCTCTCCGTAATAGGACTCACCCGTATTGAGGTTGTGATTGACCTTGTCGACCCCGGCGGCAGCGAGCCGGTTGGCCTGGTCCGGAGTGAGCAGGCCCAGGCAGGCACAGACATTCAGGCCATATTGCTGCTTGATCTGTGGCACGACCGTACAGACGAAGTCGACCTCACGTTCCGACGGCCCTCGGGCTGAGATGACAATGCAGAAGGTCTTTGACTGCCGCTCGGCCGCCAGTCGGGCCGCCTCGAGCAGTTTGGGCACCGACAGCAGGTTGTACCGGGGGATTTCTGCCTCCGAGACCTTTGACTGCGAACAGTAGCCACAGTCCTCGGGGCAGAGGCCACTCTTGGCGTTCATCAGAAAGAACAGCTGCACCGTATTGCCAAAAAAATGGTGCCGCACCCGGTAGCTGGCAGCCAGCAGGTCGAGCAGGTCGGTGTCGGGGGACGCCAGCACCTCCCGGGCCTCGCACCGGGAGAGCGATTTGCCGGCCAGCGCATTGGCTGCAAGGGCGTGCCAACGGGAGGCGGGAGCGGCAGCGGTCTGCATCGGAATTCCTTCAGGGGGCAAGCGAGTCACCGGCGGTCGCCGGCGGTCTCAATGTACCCCGAGTTCTGCTCCACCGAAAACCTGGCCGACCGCGGGGCGGATCAGACGCCGCTGAGCTCGAGTGGAAACGGGCTGAGCAGCTCAAGCCCCGATGCTGTGACAAGATAGTCATTCTCGATCCGCATTCCGCAACGCAGTTCCGGGGCGTAGAGGGCCGGCTCGACGGCAATCACATCACCGGCTTCAAGTGTGTCATCCCAGTTGGGGTTGAGGTGGGGTGTTTCGTGGACATAGAGGCCGATCCCATGCCCGAGGTGGCTTGACCAGCTCCCGACTGGTGCCGTCGCCAGCCAGGCTTCGACCTCGGCGTAGAGTTCGCGGCAGCTGACACCGGGCCTGGCCCGCTGCTCAACCAGGGTGAGCGCGGCACAGACATGCTGCCAGGCAGCCAGTTGGGAGTCGGTCGGCTGGCCGTCAACGGCCAGGGTCCGGGCGTTGTCGGCAAAATAGCCCCGATAGGCGGGGCCGAGATCGAGGATGTAGAGTTCGCCCGCCTCGCAGTGGGATTCCCGTGGTGGGCCTCCGCGGACGCCACAGGCATAGTCATTGCCGGTGCCGGTGAGCAGCTCGCCGCAGGATGCCACAGCCACGGCCTGAAGTGTTGAGAACATCTCAAGTTCGCTGAGGCCGGGCCGGATGATCTCTCTGGCCTGTTCGTACATCTGCCCCGTCGCGGCGATTGCCCGCTTGAGCAGGGCGAGTTCGTCAGGATCCTTCCGCCGCCGCAGCCGCAGCACTTCCGGTTCAAGATCGACCAGTTGGCTGTCGCCGCAGCAGCGGCTGACGTGCGGGGGGCAGGACGAGAATTCGACGGCTACCCGGCGGGGCCTCGGTCCGGCGGCCAACCAGTCGGCCAGCACGGCCGCAGAGGCCTCTTGCTGGTCGAGGCGAAGGGTCGATCTCCACTTCGCCTCGTAGGTCCGCAGGTCGTCCACTGCCTCGGCCTCGACCAGCTTGTCGGGGCAGACGAGCAGCATCAGGCCATCGGCCCGCAGGGCAGCCAGGGGAGAAAAGCGGAAGTCCCAGCGGTGGCCCGTGAAGTACTCAATCTGTTCCGGTGCGGCAAACAGGGCCAGATCGACACCGGTGGTTTCGAGCCAGCGGCACAGCCGTTGCTGCCGCGTGCGGCAGGCGGCAGGGTCAAGAAGGACGGTTCCGTTCATGGTGCACGCGGGGTGGGAGTGGCTGACAGCCGCCGCATCCTACCGCCGCGATACCGTGTGGAAAACTGCCCGCGAGGCAACCAGCTTCTGCCGCCGTCGAGCCCGTGGTGGAGCCGTCAACTGGCCGTGGAGCTGCATGCTCTGGTCATCGATGGGGGCGAGCAGCGGCTCGTTCATCGGATCATCGAGCCGTGGCGATTCCGCCGGGTCGTCCACCGCCGCAAACAGGCAGTCGATCGACTCGACCAGAATGGCACGAATCAGACAGTCTCCGTCATTCACCCGCAAGGTGTACTGGTCTGTTCCGCCGGATCGGACCGGCAGACGCTGCTGGGGTGCGGAACTCGACGAACCGGTGGGAATGTCTAGCGGTGTGGTCGGCATCGAAGTTCTCTCCGCTGAGTGGTGGTTGCGGCCTCGGCTGGAAACCTGAGGACCATTGCAGTGCAGCCCGCGTGCCGAACCGGTGGAAAACGAGAAAGCAGGTCCCCGGCCGCCGCCATTTTTGCCCAACCCCTCCAGCCTGCCAGCATTGCTGCCTGAGGCAATCGCTGCCGGTCTGAAAATTTTTCAAGACGCGGCGAAGGGAGGGAGCGTTTAATTCCTGCTTAGATCGGCCCCGGAATCGCCGCGAGCCTTGCGGGTGCGGGCTGAGGCGGCCGCGGCGACCTCGTTGTGCCGCAGCTGATCACGAAGTTCGGCGGCCAGTTCGTAGTTCTCGCATCGCACGGCATCGGCCAGCTGTTCATCGAGGGTCTGCCCCACCTCGTAACGTCGGCGGACGCTTTCCCGCATCTCCTGCAGCCGTTGCACCAGTTCGTCGGTCTCAAACTGGTCCTCGGCGTCATACCGGATGAACAGGTCCCGGAATTGTTCGAGTCCCCGGTTGATCTCGGCGATGGCCAGTTCCGGCCCGTCGTCATCGAGCACGGCCAAGGCCCCGGCCTGAATCCGGTGGAAGAGCACGAAGGGACGGTATTGTTCGTGCGACAACGTCCATTCCTGGTCGGGTGAATGCTCCCGCACAAAATCCATGAAGGCGAGGCTGTGATCGGCATCCTTGGCTGCCCGACGGTACTCCCGCAGCGACAGCCAGCAGAGCCGGCGGTGGTAGAACTGGATGAATTCCCGGTCGGCCTCCGAGCACTGTTCCTGCGAAAGCTCGAACCCTTCCCCCTCCCGGATCACCTCACCGACGAGGTAATCAAAATAGGTTTCTGCGCCATGCGGCCGCATGCCATCGGGCCGGCGGTCGGTTTCCATCTGGAGCAGTCCCATATCGACCCGCATCTGGATCACTTCCCGGCCATTCCGAGCCTTCACGCGGCGGGCATTGACCTCGCCCGGGGTGTAGTCCCAGTTCTTGAGCACACTGTCGATATCTCGTGGCGATGGCATGGGGAATCCTTCCGTCAAAGACGCAACCAGCGACCCGAACGCTGTGATTCCGTCCCGGGCCGTCAGTCGGCGGTGGCGTGTCGTTGCCCAAGTATAGCAAGCGGGCAAACCCGCCCGACCTCGCGGGCCACGGTCGCTGCCCGCGGAGAAAGGCGGCGGTACCCCTTTTCTGCGATGGCAACCGTAAAACGCCGGGGGCGTTCGGTGCTGCCAGTCGCCGCATTCCGTGGTGACGGACTTTTTTGTAGGCTGCTAATCGGCGAGCCGGCGGCGAAGCTGCTTTGTTTCACTCCGCCGCCGCTTGGCGTCGAGCCGCCGCCGTTGGGAGCCGCGCGAAGGTTTTGTCGTTCGCCGGACTTTTGGGGGAATGAGGGCTGCAGCCAGGAGATCGGACAGTTTTGCGAGGCAATCGGCAATGTTGCGATGCTGCTCGCGGAACCGCTGGCTGGTGATCACCAGTTCGCCACTTAAAGTGGTCCTGCCGCTGGCCATCAGCCGCAGCCGCCGGGCGATCCCAGCGGGCAGAAAGTCGGCCTCCTGCAGGTCGAGTCGGAGTTCGACCTTGGTGTTGGTTTTGTTGACGTTTTGGCCTCCCGGCCCCTGACTGCGGCTGAACTGCCAGCGGAGCACCTCGGCCGGAATGGTGATGCCGCCAACGCCGATCGATTTGTCTGGGGCTGCCATGGGTGGTCGGGATGTTCAGGGAACGGGGGACCGATCTACAATCCGAATCATTCGTTCGCGGGTGGGTGCCGCCAGATCGGAACTGGCAGAGGGCTTGTCGCAGCGGCCGTGGCAGACGAACGAGGCTTGCCTGTCCGCCCACCCCTCAGCGCCCTGAGTCTGCTTATTCAGGAGGATTCTCGATGGTACGCGATCTGTGCCGGTCTCAGCGGCGGGCGATCATTTTTCTTGCCGGTCTCTCCGGAGCGCTGGCGGTGCTGCCTGCCGGGGCAGGCGAAACTGCCGGGCCATCCCGGCCTGCCACGCTTCCCAGTTGGTCCCGCCCGGGGGAGGACTGGCCGGCTTTTCTGGGGCCGACCGCGAATGGCCGGAGCGGCCTTCGGGGGATCGTGCGGCCCTGGCCGGAGGCTGGTCCGCGGCAGTGCTGGCAACTCGAACTGGGCGCGGGCTACTGTAGTCCGGCGGTTGCCGAGGGTTTGGCCCTGGTCTTCGATCGGGTTGGGGATGAGAACCGGCTGCGATGCCTCGCCGCAGAAACCGGTCAGCCGCTTTGGGAGAGCCGCACCCCGACTGACTACGCCGACATGTTCGGCTATGACGGTGGCCCCCGGGCCGCGCCGGTGATCGCTGGCGATCGAGTGGTCACCTTCGGGGCAGAAGGGCTGCTGACCTGCTGGTCCCTGTGGGACGGCCGTCGACAGTGGCAGGTCGACACCACGGCCCGCTACCAGGTGATCCGGAATTTTTTCGGGGTCGCCGCCGCGCCGCTCATCTTTCAGCCGGCCGAGGCAGGGGCGCGGACGTTCGTCATCGTGCAGGTTGGTGGCAGTCCGCCCGACTCGGCCCCCGCCGATCCGCAGCGGCTCGATCTCGTCAGGGGCCTCGATAGCGGGCTGGTTGCCTTCGATCTCAAATCGGGTGCCGAGGTCTGGCGGTCGACTGCGGAACTTGCCAGCTACAGCACGCCGGTGCTGACCGAGGTGGCCGGTGCGGCACAGCTATTGGCCTGGACGCGGAACCGGTTGCTGCTGGTCGATCCGGCCACCGGCACGGTTCACGACAGCTTTCCTTGGCGGGCTGACGAACTCTTCAGCGTGGTGGCCGCCAGCCCCGTGGTGCGGGGTAGTCAGGTGTTGCTCTCAGAGACCTACGGGCCGGGAAGCGTGCTGCTCGAGATCAGGGACGAGCGGCTGGTTGAGATCCGCCGCGACCCGGCTCGCAGCCGTCCCCGTACAGCCCTGCGGGCGCATTGGGCCACGCCGGTGCTCGGGGCAAAGGGGCTCTATGGATCGAGTGGCCGCAATGCGGGTGACGCCCTCTTGGCCTGCGCAGACTGGTCCACCGGCGAACTCCGGTGGACCCAGCGGGGCCTCGGTCGGGCCAGTTGCACACTGGTCGACGGCCATCTGATCGTGCTCGGCGAGTTCGGTGACCTGCTGCTCATCCGCGACCGCTCGGATGCCTGTGAGATCGTCTCGCGGTGCAGACTGCTCGATGCTGATCAGGGCACCGACCTGCTGACGCCGCCTTGCTGGGCTGCGGCCGTGATCGCCCATGGCTATCTTTACGTCCGCGGTGCCGGCCGGCTGGTCTGCCTCGATCTGCTCAGCGGCTGAGCAACGATGCCAGCATGCCAGCACGCCTGAAGAATGCTCCACGGTTTGTCAAGTGTTGGTCGCGGAAAAAGCCAGCGTTCTGAAAGTCTGTTTTGGCGGTGAAAAACCACTTTCGCATTCGCGGGTCGCTCGATTGGCTCGACTCTGAGCAAGACGCAGATTTTCTCTGGACAGTCCGAGGCTGACCCCCCCATACTTTTGCGCTTCGAGGTGTCATCTTCTCGGTCTTCGGCATGTCGACCAGGAACGGTGACTGATTCATTCGATTCGTCGGTGGCTGGTGGCAGGCGTTCCACCCACCGGCAAAAGCATGACCGATTCATTATTCATTCCCTGACATGCCCTGCTTTGGAGATGCCACCGCCATGCGATCCACCACGTCGTTGCGGTTTGCCGTCAGTCAACTGACAACCCTGCGTTGGGAACTTCCCGAAGAACTCTGCCACTGTATCGAGCACGGTTTCGATTCCATTTCATTGTGGCGGCCGAAGCTTTCCGACCTCAGCCTGACCGAGGCCCGCAGCCTGCTGCGGCAGGCCGGCGTTCAGGTTGCCAGCCTGCAGTGGGCCGGTGGCTTCACCGGCAGCGACGGCCGCAGCTTCCAGGAAAGTGTCGATGACTGTTGCGAGGCCATTGACACCGCTGACCAGCTCGCAGCGGACACGCTGGTGGTTTACGCCGGCTGCCGCGGTGGGCACACCCTGTCTCACGCCCGTCGGCTGGTGCTGCACGCCCTCGAGGAACTGGTGCCGGTGGCTGCCGCGGCAGGGGTGAGCCTGGTGCTCAAGCCGATTCGCTCACCAGCGGCTCCTGGCTGCGGATTTCTCACCACGCTTGCCGAAGCCATCGAAGTGATCGAGGCAGTTGATCATCCGCAGCTTGGGCTGGCGGTCGACCTCTGGGCGTACGCGGACGACCCTGTGGCCTTCGGCGATTATGGCCGGCTCGCCCACCACGCCCGCCAGCTCAGCATTGCCGATCGGAAGGGGCCGCTGCATGCCGATCAAGAGCGGTTGCCGCCGGGGCAGGGCAGGCTGCCACTGACTGACCGGCTGGAGTCCCTGCTGCGAGCAGGCTTCCGTGGGGTGGTCGAATTCGACCCCGTCGGTGAAACCGTGGCTCGTGACGGTTATGAGACGACCCTCGCTGCTGTTGGCCGGTATGCCACGTCGGCGGCCAGCCGGCTTTGGCAGGTGGCGTCGCGATGGCCGGCCGGGAGAACGCCATTGCTGGCTGAGGCTGCTGCCACGGCGAGCAGGTCCTGACAGCGGCCTGGCCTGCCCTCATGGCTGTTCCTGGGTCGCTTTGTCGCGGAGGTCCCACGCCTCCAGCCAGGCTGTCTCCTGCGGTGCCATGCCAAAGTCGGCCCGGAGCCGACGGTCGAAATCGTCCATGTGGGCCGCTCCGTAAAAGATCGCCAACGATCGCTCCCCTTGCCGCAGCTGCGTCCTGAGCACGGTGAGGGCGGCCGCATTCCGGTCGGTGATCAACGACGAGCCATCTTCGCCGCCAAAAGCACTTGTCAGCACATCCATGTCTGAAAACTGCTCGGCCAGGATCCGTCGCAGCCGCAGTTCACGATCCGAGCCGAAGAGCAGGCCGAAGAGGTCGCCAAACGATAGATCGGCCTGCCGGTCGGTCTCTGGCCCCTGAGCCTCTGCCCGGGCCATGCTCTCTCGCATCAGCTTGCCGAACATCGTCCACCAGGACTCGCCCCGCTTTTGCATGGCGGCGTCAAACTGCTGGGGGGAGAGATCGGCGTGGACGAAGTTGGGGGCTCGGTAGTCGATCCGGTCGAGTTGGAATTCCAGACCGAGCAGCCGGGTCATCCCTTTTTGTGCCGTTCCGATCGCCCCGCTGGGCCGGCCGCCAGGCTGGGGCACCCGGGCGTTGGGCGGGGCGACCAGCTCGTACAGGACCGCGTCGTAGGTGCGGAACAGGTGGTTGAGGGTGGCGAAGTATTCCCGGCTGCCGACGTGGACGGCGGCGACGAGGTCGACTTCTATCGGCCGATCACCCGCCCGGGTGGCAGCGGCCGAGTACCGTACCACTGCCGTTTCGAGGGCCAGCGGCTTGCCGGCCTGGTCCCGGCTGAGACGGAGGAATTCGGGTTCTGCCGCCCCCGGTGGCAGTTGACGCGGCTCTTCGGCCCTGACGAGCCGCAAGGGACACAGCAGGGCAAGGCAGACCAGGAGGGACAGGTGGGGCAGGTGGGGCGGCATGTGTGGAAGCCTCCGGATGGGGTGTCATTCCAATCACTGTAGCAGCCAACAGTGGGAGACGCTGCTGCCGGGCTTGCGGGCTAACCTGGCAAATGAGGCAAGCTGCTGGGTGGTACCACCAAAATAACCGGCAGAGATTCCCAAGTTTGGTCAATGCGAACGATCGGTTCGACCGATACGAGAGGAGCAGTCCGCTTCGGCGGAGCGTCCGGTTCCTGATCCTCGGGACAAGTGAGCGATGGCTACGAACAAGCGTTTTCCCCGACTCCGAGCCCAGATTCGCAAATCCGCCGCAGCGGCGGCGCTGGCCCTCGTGGCTGCCGTGGCGGTGACCCTGCCGGCAGGGAGGCTCCGTGCCAGCGACTGGATGCCGCTGCTGCCCGATCAGGACTTTTATGATTTTCAACTGTTCGCCCCGCCTGACCTGGGCAACTACAACATCTGGCGGCGGGATGACGACGGAATCTATTTCAACTATGACCGGCTGTACTGGGGGATTACGGTGCCGCGGACGGTTCCGGTCGGCACAACGCCAACGGGCCAGCAGATCATTCCCAGCCAGCCGGTCTCGCCGTTTACGATCGCCGATTTGAACAATGACTACCTGCAATTCGCCCAAACGAATCCCATCATCCTGCAGCAAACGACTGGCGGCGCTCCTTCGAACCCAGTCAGTCTCGAAAATAT
>CBFIHA010000041.1:0-31498 GCA_965662195.1 uncultured Pirellulales bacterium | reverse complement strand
CGGGGCTGATTAGGCCCAGGTGCGGCCGCTGGCCCGTTCAGCACGCGGGACAAAACCGCCAAGCAGTCCCCCAATCAGGTCCCAGCGGTCGTGCCGCCGGACCTCGATGTCACCCTGTTCGTTGACCCGAATAAGACAACTGTCGGTCAGGCCTACCCGCTGGAGTTCATCCGGGGAGACTTCATCCGGCTCAACCATGCTCATCAGGGCGTGGCCGGTCATTTCGATGAATCGCAAGGAGTCTATTCTCTTTCCGTGGCGGTATTGCGAATCAGGAGGCGACGCCCCCCGGGGTGATGGAATGAATTGTGACTACTGGACGACCCGGCTGCAAATCGGCCCGGCTCACTCCCCACCTGCGAATTCCCGCTGCAGGGCCACGAAGGTGTCCGGGGCGATTTCTTCGGCCCGGATCGACCGCTCGAACCCGAACCTTTGGTACAGCTTGTCCACGCGGGCGATCGCCTCGGGCTTCTGCTTGCCGCCGGCCAGCCGGATCAGCAGGCCCCGCAGCAGCTTTCGCCGGTGGCAGAAGATGTCGCGGACGAATTCATGAAACTGGGCAAGGTCAGCGATCGCCTCACGCCGCTCCGGTTCAAGGTCGAGCCGAACGATGGCTGAATCGATTTTCGGCCGTGGCCAAAAGGCGGTCGGTGGAAGTACCCGGACGATCTCCCCGCGGCACTGGGCACCGACCCAGACCGACAGGGCGTTGTAAGCCCGGGTGCTGGGCAGCGCGATCATCCGCTCGGCCATCTCCCGCTGGACGGTCACGGTGGCCGCGGCGAAGGGGCGAACCATCAGCAGGTTTGAAATGACCGGTGTCGCGACGCAGTAAGGCAGGTTGGCCACCAGCAAAAACCGGCCGCTGCGGCCGGCTGCCTGCCGGGCCGCCTCGGCCGCATCAAGGGCTGTCAGCACCGCCGGGGCGAGCTGATGCTTGCCGGCCAGCACATCCTCGGCCACAAGTTCGACGTTGTCGCAGTCGATCAGCCGATCAGCTGCCAGCGTTGCCAGCCGCGGATCGATCTCGACGGTCACCACGCGAAAAGCGGCTCGTGACAGTCGTTCGGTCAGAGCTGCCGTCCCACTGCCCACCTCCAGCACGATGTCGTCAGGTTCGATCCCGGCCGATCGTTCGAGCAGGTCGAGCAGGTTGAGATCGACCAAAAAGTTCTGGCCCCGGCGGGCATCGATCGAAAAGCCGACCTCACCAAAGAGTTTTTTCAGATAGGCGGTGGTCTGGCGGGTGGCCCGCACGGTGGCCGGATCGGCTGGCGGTGTCCGCGGGCGATCGGGCCGTGCTGGCTGCCGCCCCGGCTGGGCAACAGCCGCCGAGCTCCGTGTACGGTTGCGGCCCGGGTGCCGTTTTGGGGCGGGACGTTTCATGATCGGCACTCCAGCCAGCGGCCGACGTACTTGGCGACGAGGTCGGTCTCGAGGTTGACGGCATCCCCGACGGCCAGACCGCCCAGTGTGGTGATCGCGAGGGTGTGGGGAATGAGAGCGACGCTGAAAGTTTCCTGATCGACATCGACCACCGTCAGGCTGACGCCGTCGATGGTGATCGAGCCTTTGGCCACCAGCTGGGTAAGCAGGTCGGCAGCGGCGGTGAATCGGCAGGTGGACCAATCCTGCTCATTGACCCGCCCGGCCAGCCGGCCGACCCCATCGACATGGCCGGTGACCAGGTGGCCGCCGAGCCGGTCGGAAAGCCGCAATGAACGCTCGAGATTCACGCCATCACTCACTCCACGGCTACCGAGCGTGGTCCGGGCGAGTGTCTCGGGGCCAAGCTGAAATGCCAGCCGCGATCCGTCGATCGCCACGACTGACAGGCAACAGCCGCTGACGCAGATACTCTCACCGATGGCAGCACCGGTGGCGACCGGTCCGGCATCGATCTCCAGCCGCAGGCCGGGCGGCTCCGGCGTGGCGGCGACGATCCGACCAAGGTGTTCGACGAGACCGGTGAACATGAGCGTCTTTCGTGGGCAGGGGGGCGGCCACTGCGCAAATCGGCAGTTGCCCTACCGCCTATTCTTGCAGGGAGTCGTGGAAGCAGGACTCAACCGAAGGTATCCCGGCTGCCAGCTTCCGGCCACACCCTTGCGTGGTGGCCGGCTGTCGGCACAATTGCGGTGCTTTCGTCGCCCGTTCCCACCGCAGATTCCGAGGAGCCCATTCATGTCCACGATCGTTGACGTCCATGCCCGCCAGATTCTCGACAGCCGCGGCAATCCCACGATCGAAGTCGATGTGAGTCTCGCCGACGGCACCTTCGGCCGGGCGGCGGTGCCCTCTGGTGCCAGTACCGGGGCCCACGAAGCCTGGGAGAAGCGGGATGGCAACAAAGACATCTACCTGGGGAAGGGGGTGCTCGAGGCGGTCGAGAACGTCAACAACCGGATCGCTGAGGAACTCGAAGGTTGTGACGCCCTCGACCAGACTGGCATCGACATGCGGATGCTCGAGCTCGACGGCACACCCAACAAGAAAACCCTGGGGGCCAACGCCATCCTGGGTGTTTCGTTGGCCACGGCCCACGCTGCGGCCGAGCACTGCGGCGTGCCGCTGTACCGCTACCTTGGCGGCACCACTGCCCGGCTGCTGCCGGCCCCCATGATGAACATCATCAACGGTGGAGCCCATGCCGATAACCCGCTCGACGTGCAGGAGTTCATGGTGATGCCACTGGGCTTCGACAGCTTTGATGCCGCGCTGCGGGCTGGCGTTGAAACCTTCCACGCCCTGAAGCAAGTACTCAAAGACAAGGGCCTGGTCACCGCCGTCGGTGACGAGGGCGGGTTTGCCCCGCAGATCGGCTCGTGCAGTGAGGCGCTTGAAGTGATTCTCGCGGCGATCGGCAATGCCGGCTACAAGCCGGGCGAAGAGATTGCCATCGCGCTCGACGTGGCGGCGACCGAGCTCTACGACGCCAAGGCCGGCACCTACACCATCGAGGGCAAGCCACTCGACTCCGCTGGGATGGTTGACTTTCTGGCAGATCTGGCCGGCAAGTATCCGATCATGTCGATCGAGGACGGCTGTTCGGAGGACGACTGGGAGGGCTGGAAGCTGATCAGTGAGAAGATCGGCGACAAGGTGCAACTGGTCGGCGACGACCTGTTCGTCACCAACTCTGAACGGCTCGGCCGTGGCATCGCCGAGGGGATTGCCAACAGCATCCTGGTGAAGGTCAATCAGATCGGCACGCTCACCGAGACGACCGCCGCCGTGGCGCTGGCCCACCGCTCAGGCTATACCTCGATCGCCAGTCACCGCAGCGGCGAAACTGAAGATGCCACCATTGCTGATCTCGCCGTTGGCCTTTCGACCGGCCAGATCAAGACCGGCTCGGCCTCCCGCAGCGACCGGGTAGCGAAGTACAACCAGCTGCTTCGGATTCAAGAGTCACTAGGTGACGGCGGCCTCTACGCCGGCCGAGACGTCCGGGCCCGCTGGCCGGGGGTTTGCTAGTTTCACGGAAAACGCCGACATCGTGTCGGCTTTTCCTTGGGCGGAAGCGGACGAAGCCAAGGTTCGCACGCTTCCGCTGGTGCTGATGGGCGGCATCCTGCCGCCGGGTGGCAGTGGGCTGGCTTGCTGCACGGAAAGCTCGGGCATCCTTGCCCGACTTTCCTTTGGGCAGAACGCCACAAAGCCAAGGTTTGTGACGTTCTGCTGCAGTTCATTGGCGACATCCTGTCGCCGGGTGGCAGTGGGCGGCTTGCTGCACGGAAAGCTCGGGCTGGCTGGTTTCACGGAAAGCTCGGGCATCGTGCCCGACTTTCCTTTGGGCAGAACGCCACAAAGCCAAGGTTTGTGACGTTCTGCTGCAGTTCATTGGCGGCATCCTGCCGCCGGGTGGGGCGGGCTGTGCATTCACTGGAAGCCGCCGGCGGGAGCCGGCTGGCCGCGGTGGCCGCTGACGCGGCGTCAGCCGTGCTACCCGTCTGATCGCTGCCGCTCCCGGCTTCCTGCGTCGCACCACACTTGATCAGCGAGGGGGTGCCCGTGCCCGCGAGCGGGCTCCGGAAGCAAGCGAAGCCAGGATGGCGAAGCGCAGCGCACGGGCAGTGAACGGAGGCCACGATGGCCGGAGTGAACGTCCAGCGAGCGGACACGGGTACTCCTGAGCGGCGGCGATTTGCAAGCGTCAGCCGTGCTATCCGTCCGGTCGCTGCCGGTCCCGGCTCACTCTCGTGGCTAGAATGCGGCGATGGAACACCCCGGCTCCGATTCAGCACCGCTGCCCTTCCGGCCGTCCGACAGTCCCTGGTTCTGGGGACTGTTGTTCTCGCTGATGGCCCTCATCGGCCTCGGCCTGATTGGGCCGAAGTTCGACGTGCGGCAGCGGCAGGTTGAGGGACGGTTCCTCGGCCGACGGCAGGCAGCCATCGAACGCTGGCGGCGGCAGGCAGGGCTGCCGGAGGTCGATCTGGCCGCCGAGGCCGTCGATCGGTCCGTGGCCGCGCCGGATCGGATCGTCCCGCTCTGGACGCTCGCCACCGCCGCTACTGCTGCTGCCGTTGGCTGCGGCATCATGCTGCGGCAGGAATGGCGGCGGGCTAGCCGATGATGCTCCGCCGCCGGGCGTGGTAGTCCCAGACCACGAAGCGGTCGAGTTCGTTGCCGGCGGCGAAGGCGACGCGGCCCCGGGCAGTCTCGGCCAGCCGGTAGGCAAATTGAATATCCTCCCGCGACTGCGACCAGCCGGAGAGCAGGAAGACGTTGACCATGATTCCCTCCCGACGGCAGGCAGCCGCCTCGCGGATCGTCGCCTCCTCGGTGCGGCCGTGGGGCGGGTAGAGCAGGTAGAGTTCCTGATCCTCGAAGTGTGCCGTCGGCAGGCCGTCGGTGATCACGATCACCTGCTGGTTGGGCGTGTCCTGCCGGGCAAGATACTGCCGCGACAGCTGCAGGGCATGCTGGATGTTGGTGAAGTGGGGGGGGATGTCCGACTCGCTGATCTTCGGGTCGGCCATGTCGGCCCGTAGGCGGACGACCGGATCGAAAATGGTCACCGGTTTCGGTAGCAGGCTGACCAGCTCACCAAAAGCCCGTGGCTTGGCGAACGAGGCCATCTCGATGAACTGGAGGAAGTCGCCGGGGTACTCCCGCTGCACCAGGCCCTGCAGGGCAAGGGCCATGCGTTTGACGTTGATGTAGAGGCCCCCGTAACGCATCGACCCGCTCATGTCGAGCACCACCACGGTGGCTGCTTTGGGGCTGTTCCTCGTGCGGTGGACCTCAAGGTCCCGTTGGTCGAGCCGGAGCGGGCTGCCGGGGCCGATCGTGCCCCCCTCGGCCAGCGTCCGCAGCATGGTGTTGGTGAGCGACCCTGGCAGATCGAGATGGGCGACCGAATCGCCAAACTCATACGGCCGGGTTGGCACCAGTTCCACCGCTCCGTCGCCGACGGCTGCGGCCTCGTGCCGGCCGGTTTTGGAGGGGGCGAGGTCACTGAAAATCTGCTCAAGCAGCCGGCCCTGGAAGGTCCGGACGGCTTTGGGAGTCAGCTGGTAGCCGCGGCCCGTCTTGTCGAGCCCCTGTTCGGCGGCGGCCCGCTCGACCATTTCCTGCACCTGCTGTTTCAGCCGCTCAAGGTCGTCAAGCTCGCCCGAGTCGGCGTAGCGGCCGAGGGCTTCCATGTCGATCAGGCCGATCTTGGCGTTCTTGCGGGCGTCTTCCAGTTGGGCCAGCAGCCGGTCGATGGTCTCAAGCTCGTCCTTGATCTCGACAGCCTGCTCAGTCGACAGCGACTGGCGGCCGACAAACTCCCAGCGGGCGGCCAGTTCGTTCATTTCGTAGACCGTGCCGAGCCGGTTGATCAGTCCCATGACGCTCGCTGCCAGTGGCCCCCGCTCGCTTTCCAGGGCGTACCAGAGCCGCTCCAGCCGGCGGATCTGTTCGCTCTGGACCGCATCGTTGAAGGCCTGGGCCAGCCGCCGCGGGGGCCGGACGCGGTCGGCGGCCGCATGAAAATCCTTGCGGACTGTCCGGCGAACAGTTTCGGCCTCGTAGGTTTCGAGGATCTTCCGCTTGCGTTCTTCGAGCCTGGCCTTGAGGGCATCGAGCGAAGGCCCAAGGCCCCGAATCTGCTCCGGATCGAGTACCACCGCCTCGGCCAACTGCTCCTCAGTAAGGCCCTCGAGGCTGCCGGTGGCCAGCATGTGTTCCAGCGCCGGCGTGGCCAGATCGGTCGCCGGCGGCCGCGGCGGAGGAATCCGTGCCGGGTCGTACCGCTGGTACGAATGGACGATGCCACCAAGTGACTTGCGGATGGGCATGACGCTAGCGAAACCCCTCGGTGTCGTAGATCGTGCGGCCGTGGAGTTCCAGCCGCGAGATCCGCTCGGTGGCGTGGAGGCCGGCCAGGACGAACTCGATGCAGGCGGCCCGGACGGCCGGGTCACTGGCTGGGTTGATCTCGAAGGCCTTTTCCCAGATGGCAGGAATATCGCCGACTATTTTTTCATAGGCCGCGGAGGGCACCATGTCGCCGACCTCGATCTTGACGCCTCCGCTGAACGCCTCGGAAATCTCATCGAGACCATGTTTCTCAACGTATTCGCCAAATACCGTAGCGATCGCGTCGGCCATGATGCCGTCGAGCACCTGTCGCTCGGTCATCTGGTGACTGCCCATCAGGTCGAGTTCCAGCTTGCCCAGGCTCGAGGTGGCCAGATGAGCCAGGTCACTGATCCGGGGCACGGCCGGCCGTTCCCCCAGCCGTACCGCCCGCTGCCGGGCGCTGGCAACCATCGTCTGCAGATTGGCAATCGACAGCCGGGCGCTCACCCCCGACTGCTGGTCGATGAATCGGCTGGCCCGGGCGGCAATCGTGATCTGCTCAACCACCTCCTTCATGAAGGGTGGGATCACCACCGGCCAGTCACCGCCGAGGTCAAGGGCCGCCTCCTGCTCAGCCACCTCGATGCCCAGCTGCCGGTCGCGGGGGTAGTGGGTGTGGATCACCGCCCCAATCCGATCCTTCAGCTGCGGAATCACCTTGCCCGAGCGGTTGTAGGTGGAGGGATTGGCCGAGAACAGCAGCATCACGTCGATGTCAAAGCTGACCGGATAGCCGCGGATCTGCACATCGCGCTCTTCCAGAATGTTGAACATGCCGACCTGGACCAGTTCATCGAGTTCGGGCAGTTCGTTCATGGCGAAGATGCCCCGGTGCAGCCGCGGAATCAGGCCAAAGTGCAGGGCCTCTTCCGAGCCCATGCTGCTGCCGGCGGCCAGCTTGGCCGGGTCAATCTCACCGATGATGTCGGCAAACTTGGTGCCAGGGGCGAGCCGCTCGGCGTACCGCTGCTCCCGTGGCCACCAGGCGATCGGCACCTCCGCCGCCGGCCGCTCCGCTACCAACTGCCGACCCGCCCGGCTGATCGGCCGTTCGGGATCGTCATGGAAGGGAATGGTTGGATCATCGAGGTAGGGGAGGGCGGGGTCGAGAAATCGCGGCAGCTGTCGCATCAGCCGGCTCTTGGCCTGGCCCTTTTCACCCAGAAAGAGCATGTCATGGCCGGCCAGCAGGGCGATGCTGATCTCGGGAATGACCGTGTCGTCGTACCCGACAATGCCGGGAAAGAGTTCCTCCCCGGCGGCCAGCAGCTGCAGAAAGTTTTCCCGCACCTCGTCCTTGACTGTCCGGCTCCGCCAGCCGCTCGCGCGGAGGTCGGCGAGGGTGCGGGGCAGGTCGGGGGAAGTCGTGACGGGGTCGGCCATCGGGGAATCTCCTGCAGGTTCCCTGATTGTAGGCCGCTGCCGACGGCTTCTTCATGAATTTTCGTGGGTCGTCTCCGAAGTGTCGGGGCGAGCCCATTCATTTCGAGAAGAACCCTCCCACAGCCGCCAGCAGCGGTTGCCGACATTCAGCCGGCGGCAGCGGCGGGCTGCAGGGCTGGCAGCCGAATCGTGATGCCGGTGCCCTTACCGAGGCTGCTCTCCACCCGGATGCGGCCCCGGTGGGCCTCGAGAATTTCCCGGCAGGCAGCCAGGCCGAGGCCGGCGCCCCCCTTGCCAGTCTCATCGGGCCCGGCCTTGGTCGAAAAGTTGGCCTCGAACATCTGCTCCATCACCTCACGGGTCATGCCGCAGCCGGTGTCGCGGACCAGCAGACTGACCGACTGCCGGGTGGGCGTGGTGGCGATTCGGAGGATCAGCCGTCCGCCATCAGGCATCGCCTGACGGGCATTGACCATCAGATTCAGCAGTACCTGTTGGATCTGGCCGGGGTTCGCCATCACCTTGGGCACCGCCGAAAACTCCCGCTCGACCTGGACGCGGTATTTCATCATTTCTCGTTCCAGCAGTACCAGCACCTCTTCGGTGAGGGCTACTAGGTCGACCGGCTCCAGCCGGGTTGAGGCCCGTTGACTGCGGGACATTGACAGCACGCTGGCGGTGATCTTGGCTGCCCGGCTGCCAGCTGAGAGAATCCGCTCCAGGGCCTTATCGCGGGTCGGCTGGTCAGGGTGGCGGATGCCCAGCCGGGCATAGTTGAGGATTGTGGTCAGGGCGTTGTTGAATTCGTGGGTGGTGGTTCCCAGCAGTTCCCCCAGCGTCGCCTGCTTCCGGGCTTCGAGCAGCTGCGCTTTGAGAGCGGCGATTTCGGCCGCCGCCTGGTCGGCTTGCAACATGGGCAGTTCCGCCGGATTGCCCGCGGCGGGCTTGCTGCCCTGCTGATTGCCGGCCGTCCGCATAATTTCCCCAGACTGAGTGCGTTTTTGGTTGAAAACAGGTTGTTCCGCTCGAACGAACGTTCCTGAGAGAGGATCGGCGACCGACCGGAACCGGCTTCAGCGGCGGCCGCGCGAACCTTTTCGGTGACTTGACCGTTGGAGTCACTGTGAGGCCGTCAGGTTTCTCCCGCCCGCAGCAACGCTCCTGCTTCCGCAGTCGTGCCTGCAACGGTGGCCGGATATGATGAACAGTCCGGACGGGCAGGATCGGGCGGCCTTCCGGCCGACGCTCGTCCTTACCCCCAAATGGCAGGCAGATGAAACGCTCAGGATTTACGATCATTGAATTGCTGGTGGTGATCGCGATTATCGGCCTGATGGTCGGGCTGTTGCTGCCCGCCGTTCAGAATTCACGCGAGACGGCCCGCCGGATCGCCTGCAAGTCCAACCTCAAACAGATCGGGCTGGCGATCAACATGTACCTCGACCGGGTCACCCGCGGACGATTTCCGGTGGCGGCCCAGTTGCCTAGTCAGGAGCCGATCAGTTACGTCGCTGGGAGTCGTCCGCTCTATCCGACGATCGTCTCGCAGCTCGGGCCCTACGTTGAGGACCAGCAGTCTGCCTTTCGCTGTGCGTCGGATCTCGACTATTTTCAGCGGGACCCGAATTCTCAGCAGTCGATTGACGCGATGGCGGCGTTGGCAAATATTCCGTCAGCCGAGCGACCGCCGGAGTATCAAGCTGGTGTCGTTTCATTCGAGGGCACGAGCTACGAGTACCCACAGCGGCGGCTGACGAAAACGGACCTCAGCTCACCCTACAAGATTCGCGGTGAAACGCGGGAAGAGGCCCTGACATCGCGGCGATTGGGTGGCGATCTTGCATCCTCAAAGCTCTGGATCCTCTATGAATTCTTTCCTTTCCACGGTGGTGGCATTGCCTCGCTGTTCGGGAGTTCGGTAACCAATCTCAACGACCCCGATGACGGTGACGCCTGGGAAGTCCCTGACGGCGCTCGCAACTTTCTCTACCTCGATGGCCACGTTCAAAACCTGTAACCGCCATGACAAAGATCTCTCCGCGTTCGTCCACAAGGAAGCCTTCCGGCCGTCGGCGGGTTGCGGCCGCTCTCGTTTTTCTGATCGGCATGATCGCCCTCGTTGGCTGGTGGCGGTGGCCGGCCGACTTTTCCAATGACCCCCGGGTTGTCGAGATTCGGCAGCTCCAGGAAGCGACGCGACAGCAGTTCGCCGCAAGTGGTGGGCCTGGCAATATGGCCGAGGCCCGCGAGTATGTTGCCAGCGTCGACCAGATCCGGCAGCAGGTTGAGAAGCTACCGCCGCAGGTCCAGCGGGCCGCCAGTTCTGGTAATCAGAATTTCTTTTTCGCGTCGATGCGGCAACGAATCGACGATTACTACCAGTCTCCGCCGGCCCAGAGACAGAAGCTGCTCGATCAGCACATCAAGCAATCGGACCTGATGCAGAAGGCTTTCGAAGAGGCCCGGACCGCCCGGGAAGCGGCAGCCGGCGCGGCGGGCCAGCAGGGCGGGAATGCCGACTCGGGTCGTTCCCGCTGGGCCAGTCGATCGCAGGATGAGCGGAACGAATGGTTCAAGAACCGGATCCTCGATCGTACGTCGCCGGAGCAACGGGCCCGGTATGTTGAGTATCGGCGTGCCGCCTCCGAGCGGCGGGAACAACTGGGGCTTCCCGACGGTTGGCCGTGATGGGCCGCTGGGGGCAGCGGGGCATTGGAAGCCATGGCAGACACACTCGGACTGCTTGCTGAAGCAACCCAGCTTGCCCGCGATCTCGGTTACGAGGTTCGTGAGGAACCGCTGGGTGAAATGCCCGGTGGCCTCTGCCGGGTTGGTGCGGTCAGGCGAATATTGCTCAACATCACCGACGCTCCGGCGGACCAGTTGGAACGGCTGCTCGAAATCCTGGCAGCCGACGAAGAGTGGTCCTCAGTCCCGGTCAGCCGGCTGCTGGCCCAACAACTGCGGCGGGGGTGAAGGGGCGCGGTAGAGGCCGCGGCTGTGGATCAGACACTCAACCGCCCGGGGCGTGCGGAACCGGATGCTCCTGCCGGCCGCCACCGCTTCGCGGAGCTGGCTCGCACGGATGTCGAGGGCTGGCACTCGCACCTGATCGGCCCGCAGGTGTTCTGCCTGCTCGGCAGCGAAGAGCTGCTGGAGCGTGGGTTCGGCCAGGATCGCATCAAGGTCATCGACGCCTTGCCGGATGAGAATGAGCGGCTGGATCAGCTCCAGCAGCCGCCGGGGCTGCCGCCAGGTTGGCAGGCTGGCCAGGGCATCGGCCCCCAGAATCAGCCGGAAATCATCGTTCGGGAACCGGTCGCGGAGGCTGCTCACCGTGTCGACGGTATAGCTGATCCCGCCCCGATCGCATTCGTCGGGGAGCGCTGCAAAGGCGGCATGGCCACCGAGGGCCAGCCGCAGCATCTCCAGGCGGTCAGCGCAGGGGGCGAGGCCTGAGCCGGGCTTGTGAGGGGGCGTGGCGGCCGGCACGAACAGCACCCGGTCGAGTCCCGCCTGTTCGCGGCAGCATTCGGCCATCACCAGATGCCCCTGGTGGACGGGATTAAAGCTGCCCCCGAAGATGCCCAGTCGCCGCGCCACGCTGCTGCCTGCTGCCGTTGGTGTCCAGTACCATCACCATAAGGTCCGTCTGCTCTGACGGCCTCACCGGATTCCCGTTGTACCCATAAGATGCCTGATCGTCCTGCTCCCCAACGTGAACTCTTTACCAGTCGGCCCGACTGGGAGGAGGACGATGTCCGCCAGGGAATGGTGGCGACCGTGGTGCTGCCGGAGGGCGTCGACAAGCCGCTTGACTATCTGGTGCCACCGGAACTGGCCGCCCGGGTTGAGCCGGGCCGCCGGGTTCAGGTGCCGCTGGGCCGCGGTAATCGCCGCCGGCTGGCGTACTGCGTGGCGGTCCGCACAGGTGAACTACCGCAGCAGCCCCTCAAGCACGTGGCCGAGGTGGAGGATGACAAGCCGCTGCTGTCGCCCCGGATGCTCGAGCTGACCGCCTGGATGGCCGATCGTTGGCTGGCCCGTCGCGGAGAGGTGCTTGAGGCGGTGCTGCCGGCGGGCGTCCGGCTTCGCCGCCGCGTCAAGCGGGTGCCGGTGCTCGTCGCCACCGGGTCAGCGGCCGCCCGCCGGCCCACGGCCAGCCAGCAGGCGGTGCTCACCGCGGCGGCGGCGCCGATTCCCCTCGATGAACTGCTGGCAAAGTCGGGAGCAAACCGGGGCGTGGTCAACCGGCTGGTGAAGGCCGGACTGCTGGCGGAGCAGGGGGCAGTGGAACGGGAGCCCGATCCAGAGCCGGCCGGCCCGCTGCCGGACGCCGTTGAGCTACCGACCCTGTCGAACGATCAGCAGCAGGCACTCACCGCGATCCGAGGACCGTTGCGGTCAGGCCGGCACGAAACGGTGGTGCTCTTCGGTGTGACCGGCAGTGGCAAGACCGAGGTCTATCTACGGGCGGTTGCGGAAACGCTCGCCCATGGCAAGCAGGCGATTGTGCTCGTTCCCGAAATCAGCCTGACGCCGCAGACCTGCGAGCGGTTCCGCTCCCGCTTCGGTCGGGTGGCGGTGCTGCACAGCCATCTCACCCCGGCTGAGCGGCATGCCCACTGGCGGGAGATTGCCGCCGGCAGGGTCAGCGTGATTGTCGGGGCCCGCAGCGCCATCTTCGCGCCGGCCCCCCGGCTGGGACTGATCGTGATCGATGAGGAGCATGAGAACTCATTCAAACAGGCGACGGCGCCCCGCTACCATGCCCGCGACGTGGCCGAATGGATCGCCCGGCGAGAAGGTGTGCCACTGGTGCTGGGGTCGGCAACGCCGGCACTCGAGACCTTCGCCCGCTGCCTGGCAGGCGACTGGCGGATGTGCCGGATGCCACAGCGGGTGGGCGGCTCGCGGCTGCCGGCGGTGCTCACTGTTGATCTGCGGGATCGCAAGGCTCGGGCCAAGGGGGTGATCAGTCCACGGCTCGCTGCCGGGATTGAGTGGGCCACCAACGCCGGAGGGCAGGTGATGCTGCTGCTGAATCGGCGTGGGTTTGCCACCCATGTGCAGTGTCGGGCCTGCGGCCATGCCATCCACTGTCCCCAGTGCGACCTCGGGCTCACCCTGCATCAGCCGGGTAGTCGGGGGATCTGCCATGGCTGTGGGCTGGTGACCCGGCTGCCGGCGACCTGTCCGGAGTGCGGGGCAGCCGATCTGGTTCATCGCGGCACCGGCACGCAGCGGCTGGAAGACCAGGTCCGGTCTCGGTTCGGTGGCCTCCGGGTGGCCCGGATGGACACCGACACGATGCGATCGCGGGGTAGCCACGAGCGGACCCTGACCGCCTTCCGCAAGCACGAGATTGATCTGCTCGTCGGGACCCAGATGATCGCCAAGGGGCTCGACTTTCCCAACGTGATGCTCGTCGGAGTGATCAACGCCGACGCGGCGCTTCACCTGGCTGACTTCCGAGCGTCTGAGCGGACCTGTCAATTGGTTACCCAGGTGGCCGGCCGCAGTGGCCGGGGGCCCCGTGGTGGTCGGGTGGTCGTACAGACGAGCACCCCAGACCACCCGGCCATCCGGGCGGCGGCCGCGCATGACTATGAGGCCTTCATCCGCAGTGAACTGCCAATCCGCGAAGCGCTGCTCTATCCGCCCTACGGCTACATTGTCCGGCTGGTGGTCCGCAGCCTGGACGATCAGGCTGCCGCCGACTGGGCCCAGCATCTCGTTGATCGGCTCCGGAAGGCGGCCGATGGCGAGCCGACCGTCCGCATCCTCGGCCCCGCGCCCGCCCCGATTACCCGCATCCGCGACCGGTTTCGCTGGCATCTGCAGGTGCATGGTCCTGAAGGAGAGCAGCTACGGGATCTCGTCTGCCGGGCGGTCAGCGGCATCAAGACCCCCGACAAGGTTGCCTGGATCATCGACGTCGATCCGGTGGAAATGCTGTAACTGGCTTCACGGAAAGCTCGGGCGTCGTGCCCGACTTTCCTTGGGGCAGAAGCATGCGAAGCCAAGGTTCGCACGCTTCTGCTGGTGCTCATTGGCGGCATCCTGCCGCCGGGTGGCAGCGGGGCGGGGTGGCTTCACGGAAAGCTCGGGCGTCGTGCCCGACTTTCCTTGGGGCGGAAGGATGAAAAGCCGAGGTTTTCACCCTTCCGGTGGTGCTCATTGGCGGCATCCTGCCGCCGGGTGGCAGTGCGGGGTGGGTACGGGTTGACGAGGCACGGGGGGCGGCAAACGCTTGAGGAGCATTCGGCCGGAACGGCCGCCGCGACGAAACTTTTGCCGCCCCCGTGCCGGTGCAGGCAAGTTGAGTGGAGGCACAGCCACACGTGCCGCCGATCCGGTCGCTCTCGCTCGCCGCTTCCGGGTAGGATGGGGGCGAAGGTATTCAGCATGGCCTACAAATCATTTAAAGAGCTTCTCGGTGAAACCAGCCTCGAGCGGAAGTGCCGCTTTCTGTTCGGGCTCTGTCTGCTCGTGCTGATTACCGGCAGTTTCTGGTGGTATGGCTCGCGGACCAAAGAGCTCGTCTTCACCACCACCCGCAGCACCGGGCGGCATCTCGTCGATGCGGTGATGATCAACTATCACTGGAAGAAACTCGAAGCCGACAAGAAGTACACCAATCCGATCGAAACGCTCGGCAAGATGCTCCAGAACCAGCACTACAGCTGGCGGATCCTCTCGCCCGATGCTTCAGCGGAAGAGCGGGCCAGCTACACCCGGCTTGATGCGGCCATGATCGACGTCTTCGTCGGCCAGCCGGCACCCGGGAACGCTGGAACTGATCTCGCGGACGGGTCGGGGTTGCTCGGGGCGAGTGAATACCGTGAGTACCGCACCGGTGACAATAAGGAGTACCACTACTATCAGCCGATTCGGGTGCAGCAGTCGTGCCTGATCTGTCACGAGTACCGCGGGCCGGTCGGGAATAAGGCGGCCGATCTCCCGCCCGACCGGCCAAAGTATGCCGAGGGTGATCTGATGGCGGTGGTCAAGGTTGTCATGCCCGACGCCACCACCCAGCAGGCACTCCGCTGGAATTGGGCGATTCTGCTGACGACCGCGATCATCACGGTCTTTCTGGCCATGCTGGTGGCCTACCTGATTGTGCGGTATGTGATCGTCAAACCGCTTGAGCATCTTCGTGAAGTGAGTGACGAGGTGCGGCGGGGCAATGTCGATGCCCGAGCCGACATCCACACCGCCGATGAGTTTGAGGAACTCGGCGTTGCCTTCAACCGGATGCTCAGGGGACTGGTCGAGTCGCAGGAGGATCTACGGCGGGCCAATGAAAGCCTCGACGACAAAGTCGATGAGCTAGCCCGGGCCAACATGCATCTGTACGAAATGAACCGGCTCAAGAGTGACTTTCTCGCCACGATGAGCCATGAATTGCGAACCCCCCTTAACAGCATCATCGGCTTTTCCGACGTACTCAGTTCGATCGAGGCACTCAACGATAAGCAAAACCGGTATGTGCAGAACATCCGGTCCTCGGGGCGGATGCTGCTGGAAATGATCAACGACATCCTCGACCTGGCCAAGATGGAGGCCGGCAAGATGGAACTTCGGATCGGCCGGTTCAATGTGGCGTCGGCTGTCTCAGCGCAGTGCGATATGCTGCGGCCGTTGGCTGAACGGAAGCAGATCGATGTGACGGCAGACGTTGCCTCGGGGCTTGAGGCGGTGGAACAGGATCAGTCGAAGGTGCAGCAGATTCTCTCCAATCTGCTCTCCAACGCTGTGAAGTTCACGCCCGAGGGGGGCCGAATCACGGTGGAGGTCCATCCGGCTGACGGCGGGGAGACCATGCTGCTCGAGGTGACCGACACCGGGGTCGGTATTGCCCCGGAGGAGCAGCAGGCGATCTTCCAGAAATTCAGGCAGAGCCGCGTGTTCCAAGCGGGGGACGACGCGATGACGCGGGAGATCTCGGGCACCGGCCTCGGCCTTTCAATCGTCCGGGAACTCTGCCGGCTGCTGGGAGGTGACGTTTCCCTGGAAAGCCATCTGGGTCGCGGCAGTCGGTTCACGGTCCGGTTGCCGACGCGGCTGTCAGCAACCGCGGGCCTGTCGAGCATGTCGCTGGCCGAGTCGGCGTAACGGAAACTGATTGGAATTCACCACCGGGTTTGAATGAAAAAATGCCAGCAGCTGAACAAAAACCTGCCGAAGTTGTGCTGTTCACCGACGGGGCCTGTAGCGGCAATCCGGGCCCCGGGGGCTGGGCGTGCATCCTCAGGCATCCGGAGACGGGCCGCGAGACGGAGGCCTCCGGGTGTGACCCTGACACCACCAATAATCGGATGGAACTGACCGCGGCGGTGGAAGGCCTCAAACAGCTCAGGCGGCCGACCCGGGTCGAACTGGTCACCGACAGTGTCTACGTCGGTACCGGCCTCTCCGACTGGATGCCGAAGTGGAAGAAGCAGGGCTGGAAGCGAAAGGAACGCGGGAAGCTCGTGCCGGTGAAGAATGAAGACCTCTGGCGGGAGCTTGACCGGCTCGCCGCGATCCATGACGTTCGGTTCAGCCATGTCGCCGGCCATTCGGGGCATCCGGAGAACGAACGCTGTGATGAGATGGCGGTGGCGGCCTATCAGCCGTTGCTGGCGAAGGCCAAGGCCAGGTGACGAACCGCGAAAAGCCGTGATGGTTGAGATGGCCGACGAGATCGACGCAGGGGATTCGGGGCCGGGGGCGCAGCTCACCACCCGGCTGGAGCGGCTGCCGGGCGTCGGCACGGCACGGGCGACCAAGCTCACCAGGCTGGGGCTGGTGACTGTTCGTGACGCCCTGATGCACTTTCCCCGTGACTACCGCGATTTCAGCGGTAGCCATCGCGTTGCCGACCTGGTTGCCGGCGAGCACGCATCGCTGGCCGGGACGGTCACTGATGCCGCCCTCCGCACCACGGCCCGGGGACGGGCGATGCTCTCGGTGGTGGTCGGCACTGCCGACGGGCCGGTTCGTTGCGTCTGGTTCAGCATGCCATTCCTTGCGCCCCGGTTCACGGTCGGCCGGCGGCTGGTGGTGGCGGGTCAGCCCCGCAAAAATGGCACTGTCTGGGAGTTTTCCCATCCCGAGATCCGCTGGCTCGACGCCGACGAAGATGCCAGCCCCGTCGAATGGCTGGCGGTCTATCCACTCACTGAAGGCGTGCAGCAGTCGCATGTCCGGATGGCGGTCCAGGCGGCGCTCGATCTGGCTGCCGACCGGCTCGAGGAATCGCTGCCCGAACGACTGCTTGCCGAAAAGGGGCTGCTGCCGATCGCGACGGCGATCCGTTCACTTCACCGGCCAGCCAGCCGGGAGGCCCTTGATGCAGCCCGGCGCCGGTTCGTTTACCAGGAACTGCTGATGTTGCAGCTGGCTCTGCGATTGCACCGCGGCCGTCAGGACTATCAGCAGGCCGCCCCGGCAATCGTCATCGACAGCCGGCTCGACAGCCGGATCAAAGCGGTCTTTCCCCATGACTTCACGGCGGCTCAGGCCCGGGTCTGTGGTGAGATCGCCGCCGATCTCGGGCGGGTCACGCCGATGAACCGGTTGCTGCAGGGGGATGTCGGCAGTGGCAAGACCGCAGTTGCCGTCTACGCCATGCTCGCCACCGCGGCGACGGCCGTGTCCGAGCCGGCAGCCGAGGCAGCTGTGCCGGATGCGTCGGCCGCGGTCGATGCGACAGCCGCCGGCCCGCCGGCTCGGTTCCAGGCGGCGATCATGGCCCCGACCGAACTACTCGCCCGGCAGCATCACCAGACACTCACCGGGCTGCTGGCAGCCCGCGGCTCGGACCTCGAGGTGGGGCTCCTGATCGGCGGTCAGCCGGCGGCCGTCCGGCGGAAACTACTCGCCCGGATTGCCGCTGGTGAAATTCAGCTGGTGGTCGGCACCCAGGCACTGATCTGCAGTGAGGCGGCCTTTGCGAATCTGGGCCTGGTGGTCATCGACGAGCAACACCGTTTCGGAGTGCTGCAGCGGGCCATGCTGCGGCAGGGGGCGGCCGATCCGCACATGCTCGTGATGACCGCTACGCCGATTCCCCGCACGGTCGCCCATGCGGTCTACGGCGACCTCGACATCTCGGTGATTGACGAACTGCCGCCGGGCCGACAACCGGTGGCTACCTACCGGGTTGGCCCCGAACAGACCGATCAGTGGTGGGACTTTTTTCGCCGCAAGCTCGGTGAGGGCCGGCAGGGCTATGTCGTCGTGCCAACGGTCGACGAGTCGGGCCGTGATGTGGCCAGCATCTCATCGGCCTTTGAAGAGCTGGCCAACGGGCCACTCGAGGTTTTCCGGATGGGGCTTTTGCACGGCCGGATGAAGCCGGAACAGAAGGCGGGCATCATGGCTGACTTCCGTGAGGGCCGCTTCGATGTGCTGGTGGCGACCAGTGTGATCGAGGTTGGCATCGATGTGCCGAACGCCACACTGATGACGATTCTTGACGCAGAAGCGTTCGGCCTGGCCCAGCTGCACCAGCTGCGGGGGCGGGTGGCCCGGGGTTGGGTACAGGGCATCTGTGGGGCGGTCACCGGTTCCACGAACGAGCCGGTGCCGCGGATCGACGCCTTCGTCGCAACCACCGACGGCTTTGCGCTGGCTGAGCAGGATCTGCTGCTCCGCGGCCCGGGCGACATCCTTGGAAGCCGTCAGAGCGGAGCCCCGCCGCTCTATCTGGCCGACCTGCTGCGCGACGGCTCGATAGTAGCCGAGGCCCGTCGTGACGCCCTCGAGATTTTCACGGCCGACCCAGCCCTTGCCGACCCGGCCTACGACCGGCTCAAAAAAGTGCTCACCGGCCGCTGGGGGGCGACCCTCGATCTCGGGCTCGAGACAGTGGGGTAACCGCCGTGGTCAAAGGATCACCTGGCCACGAGTCGTTCGGCAGCCCGCCAGTTGTCGCCTTCACGCTCGACGCGGTGGTAGAGGGTGTCCCGCTCAATCGGCTCGCGGCCGGCTTCGCGGATGAGCCGCTGGATCTGCTCGACCGAAAGAATCTCGGGCGTCTCGGCGCCGGCGTCGTGATAGATCAACTCATGCCGCACCGTGCCGTCGATGTCGTCGGCCCCATAGGCCAGCGCCGCCTGGGCGGTGCCGATGCCCAGCATGATCCAGTAGGCCTTGAGGTGATCGAAGTTGTCCAGCACCAGCCGGCTGATGGCCATCGTTCGCAGGCTCATGGCGGCCGAGGGCTTGGTAATGTAATCGAGCCGGGTGTTGTCGGGATGGAAGGCCAACGGAATGAAGGTCTGGAAGCCGCCGGTCTCGTCCTGCAGGTCGCGTAGTTTGATCAGATGATCGGTACGGTGAAAGGCATTCTCAATGTGGCCGTAGAGCATCGTGGCGTTGCTCCGCAGGCCGAGCGAGTGGGCAATCCGGTGAATCTCGAACCACTCATGCGTGTCGGCCTTGTGTTCGCAGATCTTATCCCGGACCTCCGGGTGGAAGATCTCGGCTCCACCGCCCGGCAGGCTGCCGAGGCCCGCCTCCTTCATCTCGCTGAGGATGTCGAGCTTGGATCGCTTGGTGAGATGACAGAACCAGTTGATCTCCACCGGCGTCCAGGCCTTGAGGTGCAGCGTCGGGTAGGTCTCATGCAGGAGGCGGATGATGTTGAGGTACCAGTCATAGTCCTTTTGATGGTGCAGGCCGCCGACAATGTGCATCTCGGTGCTGCCGGCTGCGACCGCCTCCTGGCCCCGCTGGAGGATCTGCTCGTCGGTCATCCAATAGCCCCGCTCCTCCCGGAGGTCGGCCCGGAAGGCGCAGAAAGTACAGCGGTAGACGCAGACGTTGGTCGGGTTCAGGTGGGTGTTGATGTTGTAGTAGCCGGCGTTGCCGTTCTTCCGCTCGCGGACGAGATTGGCCAGCTCCCCCAGTTCGTGCAGGTCGATCGCCTCATCCCAAAGGCTTTCGGCCTCGGCGGCATTCAGCCGCTCACCGGCCTCGACTTTTTCGCGGATCGGGTCGATGGAGGGGCTCGCCTTGCTGATCATGATCGCTCCGGGGAGGACAGCGGTTGGGGTGAGAAAAACCTATCGCATAAACAGAAACCGCAGGAAATTACAAAAACCAACTGCCATAAATTGGATGTCACCACCAGAGGTCGGCCCCGATGGCCGCCAGCAGCAGGCCGCCGATCACCGCATTCACCGTGAAAAACGCCTGATTGACACGCGAAAGGTCGCTCGGCCGCACGATGGCGTGCTCATAGGCCAGGAGACCCCCGATCGCCGCCACCGCCACCCAGGTGATGGGGCCCAGGCCCGGCGTCACCGCCGGCAGGGCCGCCAGCAGCAGGATGGTGAGCAGATGCAATCCTGCGGCAATCCGTAAAGCGCCAGCGACTCCAAACCGGCAGGGCAGGCTCTGCAGGCCCTCCGCGGCATCGAAGCCGGCGTCCTGACAGGCGTAGATGGTGTCAAAGCCGGCTACCCAGGCGGTGACGGCGGCAGCCAGTACGGCTGCCGGCAGCAGGTCGGCCGGGTGGGCGAGGATCGCGGGGCCGCGGATAGCAATCCAGGCCGCCAGCGGGGCGAGCCCCAGAGCTGCCCCCAGCCAGAGATGGGCCAGCGGGGTGAACCGCTTGGCGTAGCTGTAGCCCAGCAGCCAGGCGAGCACCGGCAGCGAGAGGGCCAGCGGTAGCCAGTTGGGCAGGAACAGCAGGGTCGCCGCCACGAACAGGCCACTGGAGATGACCACCAGCAGGCTGACGTCCCGGACGCCCAGAAGCCCGGCAGGCAGGTGCCGGCTGAGTGTTCGCGGGTTGCGGGCGTCGATTTCCCGGTCGATCAGCCGGTTGAAGGCCATCGCTGCGGTCCGGGCGGTCACCATGCAGGCAAGAATGCCGATGCCCAGCAGCACCCAGTGCCACGCCGGTTGGCCCGGATGCTCGGCTGCATCAACCCGTGCGGCAATCAGCCCGGCCATCACGGCGAAGGGCAGGGCGAAGACGGTGTGGGAAAACCGCACCAGTTCGAGATAGCTTCGCAACGCGGCCGACATCGGCTCAGCTTCCCCAGCGCCGGACGAGACTGTTGTCCACGCCGAGTTGGTCGCAGATCCGGGCCACGACGAAATCGACCAGATCGTCCACCGTCGCAGCCCCGTGATAGAAGCCGGGGGCGGCTGGCAGCACCACGGCACCAGCCTCGTGGATCGCCTGCATGTTCTTCAGCTGCGGCAGCGACAGGGGCGTCTCCCGCGGCACCACCACCAGCTTCCGCCGCTCTTTCAGCTGCACCTCCGCTGCCCGATGAATCAGGTTCTCCCCCATCGAATGGGCAACGGCCGCCAGCGTGCTGCCGCTGCAGGGGCAGATTGCCATCGCCCCGGTCAGGAACGATCCGCTGGCGATCGGGGCCATCAGGTTCTGGTAGTGGTGGTAGTGGAGCCGTCCGGTGGCCGGTGGCGGTCCGCCAAGGAAGCTTTCCGCTGAAAAGTTTTTGAGGTCCAGCCTGACGCCGATTTCCTGCTCAAAGACAGCCTGCCCCGATGGGCTGATGGCCAGATGGACCTCACGGTCAGCTTCCAGCAGTACCTGCAAAAGCCGGCGGGAGTAGATCGCGCCGGACGCTCCGGTGACGCCGAGCACAAGTGGCAGACGGCTGGCGGTCATCAGAGCGGCACTCCCCGGGCGCTGGCCGCAGTGGGGGCCGGGCCTTCGGCCTCGGCCGCCTTGGTGGCGATCGACAGCGTGGCGATGCCGAAGGTGAGCGGAATCTGCTCCACCCGGTCAAACCCGGCGGCCTTGACCAGAGCGGCCAGGGCTTCTCCTGAGGGGAACTCCTCCACGCTCTGGTTGAGGTAGGTGTAGGCGTCGGCATGGTTGCGGGCGACGGCATTGCCTAGCCGGGGCAGGACATTCCGGAAGTACCAGAGATACGATCGCCGGATCAGCGGATTGGCCGGCAACGAAAACTCGAGAATTGCCAGTCGGCCGCCCGGCTTGCAGACCCGGGCCAGCTCGGCCAGCCCCCGGTCGGTCTGGGCGATGTTCCGCAGGCCGAAGGCAACTGTCACCAAATCAAACTCGCCATCGGCGAATGGGAGATCCATGGCATCGGCTTCGATCCATTCCACCGGCAGTTTGCGGTCGGCCGACTTCTCCACGCCCCGGTCAAGCATCGGCCGGCAGAAGTCGCTGCCAACCACACGAACCTCGGGGCCCGCCTTGGCGGCATAGGCCAGGGCCAGATCCCCCGTGCCGGTACAGACATCGAGGATGGCACCGCTGGCGGGCGGTGCTGCCCGATTGACCGTCACCCGCCGCCACCAGAGGTCGATGCCACCGGAAAGCATGCGGTTGACCGCGTCGTACCGCGGTGCGATCTCGGCAAACATGCCCCGGACCTTTTGGCCGCTCTTATCGACGGACGGGGCTGCCGGCGTTGCGATGGTCGATTCTCCGGAAAACGCGCGGACGCGGGTTGGGCTCAAAGCAGGTAAAGTGCTTCTCAGTATAGACGTCACAGTGTGGTTTTTTGCCGTCCGCCAATGCTCACAGAAATCCAGTGGCACTGCCATCCGTTGCCAGATGATACGCCAGCCGCCGCCCTGGCGGGAGGTGTGGCGATTGTGATCGACGTGCTGCGGGCCTCCACCACAATTGTCACGGCCCTCGTTGAGGGAGCGGCCTTTGTGTTGCCGACAGCCACGGTCGATGAGGCCCGGCGGCAGCGGGAGGGCCTCCCCTCAGGCAGCCTGCTGGGCGGTGAGCGGGGGGGCGTGCGGATTGCGGGCTTTGACCTGGGCAACTCACCGGCGGAGTACACGGCCGCAGCCGTCACCGGCCGTGGCGTTGTCATCACGACCACCAACGGTACCGCGGCCCTGGCCTGCTGTGCCGCTGCCAGCGAGCGGCTGATTGGCGGCTTGGTCAACCGCGCGGCCGTGGCGGAGGCGGCGATTGAACTGGCAGCCGCCGGCAGCGGCCAGATTCATCTCGTCTGTGCCGGCACCGATGGGCAGGTAACCGATGAAGATCTGCTCGGGGCCGGGGGGATCCTGGCGGCCGGATTCGATCTGCTCCCGCCGGGAGCGTCCTTCAACCATGACGTGGCTGGCGGCGTCGCGTTGGCCGCTTTTCGGCATCACGCCGCCACTGCCGATCCCACCGCCAGCTTTGTCAGAGCCTTTACTGCCGCACCGGGCGGGGCCAATTTGATTGAACTCGGCATGGCCGCCGATCTGCCGTTGGCCGCGGCAGTCGACCGGTTTAGCGTTGTGCCGCGGCTCTGCCCGCAGACCGGTCGCCTGCTGCCGCTGATCGCCAGCGACCGCCCGCCCCAGCCGCTTCGGTAGACCGGCTTCCGGCGGGATCACTACACTCCGGCGGCCGCTTTTGGTTTGGTGGCCCGTTGTTTCACATGACCCCGCTTGGTGCCCCTGCCTCATGACCCAGTCAGCTGATCAGTCCCGGATGGATCGCATTGTCTCGCTGGCCAAACGCCGCGGTTTTATCTTTCAGTCGAGTGAGATCTACGGCGGCCTCAACGGCTTCTGGGATTACGGCCCGCTGGGCGTGGCGCTGAAGCGGAATCTGAAGGAGTGCTGGTGGCAGGACATGGTTGCCGGCCACGACGAACTGGCCACCCTCACCGGCGCTCCGTCGCCCTACGAGATGACCGGCCTCGACTGCACGATCATCATGCACCCGCAGGTCTGGAAATGCTCTGGCCACTTCGACCTGTTCCACGACTGGATGGTCGACTGCCACGAGTCAAAAAAGCGGTACCGCTATGACCATCTGCAGGGCCGCTGGGCCAGCCATCGTGACAAGAAGGTCTTTGTCACCACCGACGTCTCGGGCGATGACGCCCTGCCCGATCTCGTGGGCAAGGCCCAGAAATTCTTCAAGCTGCGGGCCAAGCAGATCGACGAGATCGTCTGGGAAGGCGAGCTGGTGCCACTGGCCGGAGCGACGCCGGCCGAGGCGATTCCGCGGGCTGAGGCCCTTGGGCCCGACGCCACCGAGCCGGGCACGCTGACCGAGCCAAGGGAATTCAACCTGATGTTCGAGACCCGGATCGGTGCCCTCGCCGGTGACGATGACGACCGGGCCTTCCTGCGGCCGGAGACCGCCCAGGGCATCTTCGTCAACTTCAAGAATGTGCTCGACACCTCGCGGGTGCGGGTGCCATTTGGGATTGGCCAGATCGGCAAGAGTTTTCGCAACGAGATCACGCCGCGGAACTTCATCTTCCGGTCCCGTGAGTTTGAGCAGATGGAGATTGAGTTCTTCTGCCGGCCGGACGATTCACGGGCCTGGTACCAGTTCTGGCGGGACCGCCGCTGGAAGTGGTACCTCGACCTCGGCCTCACCGAGGGCCGGCTGCAGCTGCGGGAGCACGAGGCGGCCGAGCTGGCCCACTATTCCTGCGGCACCGCCGACATTGAGTATGCCTTTCCCTTCCTGGCCGAGGGCGAGTTTGGTGAACTGGAGGGCATTGCCCACCGCGGCGACTTTGACCTTCGCAGCCACATGGAGGGCAAGCTGGTCCGCCAGGACGGTGAGCTTGTGCTTGAGACCGGCCCCGACGGCAAGCCCCGGCACCGGGGCAGCGGCCGCGATCTGTCCTACTTCGATGACGTCAGCCGGGAACGCTTCGTGCCCCATGTCATCGAGCCGTCGGCCGGTGCCGACCGGGCCGTGCTTGCCTTTCTCTGCGATGCCTACAGCGAGGACAGCGTGCCGGATGAAAAGGGCAACCCGCGGGAGCGGACCGTGCTCAAGCTGCACCCCCGGCTGGCGCCGCTGAAGGCTGCCATCCTGCCACTGGTCAAGAAGGACGGCATGCCCGAGGTGGCCATCGAGCTGTACCGTAGGCTCAAGAAGCGAATGCCCTGCATGTATGATGAGAAGGGCTCAGTTGGCCGTCGCTATGCCCGGCAGGACGAGGCGGGCACGCCCTGGTGCCTGACGATCGATGGTCAGACCATGACCGACAACACCGTGACCCTCCGCGACCGCGACTCGCTGACTCAAGAGCGGGTGCCGATCGCCGAGTGCGTCGACCTGCTGACCGAACGGCTGCAATGATCCCGGCACTCGCCACTGTCTGTTCACTCGATTCGCCCCTGGAGACGATCCTGGAGGAGTACGCCGCCGGCCAGTGCCGGGCGGTCGAACTCTGGCTGGGGCATGTCGAGCAGTTTCTGGGAGACAAGCCGGCCGAGGCCCTGACCGACCTGCTGGCCCAGTACGGCATCGAGCCGGTGGCGGCGACCTTTCAGGGCGGCCTGCTGACCAGCCAGGGGGAGGCCCGTCGGGAGCACTGGAGCCACTTTGAGCAGCGGCTCGCCCTCTGCCGTGCGGCCGGCATTCCCACGCTTGTCGTTGCCGGCGATGCCCACGGGCCGCTCTCGCCGCAGGACCTCGGCCGGCTGTCGGCCAGCCTGGTTGAGGCGGCCAAGCGGGCGGCCGACGCCGGGGTAAAACTCGCCCTTGAGTTCGATGCCCGGGCGAGCTTTCCCAACAACCTCCAATCGGCGGTGGCCCTGATCGAGGATGTCGGCCTGCCGTCGCTGGGCATCTGCCTCGACTGGTTCCAGTTCACCGTCGGCCCCAGCAAGGCCCTCGATCTGCAACTGCTCACCCCGGAAACCCTCGCCTTGGTGCAGCTGTCAGACCTCGCCGACGTGCCCCGCGAGATGGCCACCGACGCTGATCGCATTCTGCCTGGGGAGGGGTGCTCGCCGCCGCAGGAGCTGATCGGCCTGCTGACGGCGCTGGGCTATGCCGGGCCGGTTTCGATCGAGACCCACAATCCGCAGCTCTGGCGGGTGCCGCCGCGGCAGTTTGGCGAAATTGCCATCACCGCGTTGCGGAGGCTGCTCGGTCAGGCGGAGATGGGGCCGGCCGGTGGGCCTCCAGCCGGATGATCCGGCGTGGCTCGGCATGTTCGGTCAGCGTGTTGGACTGTTGTTCAATCTCGTCGATCGGCCGCAGGTCATGCCCCTCGAGATCCTCCGGCAGGAGTTCAAAGTGCCGGACTGAGGTGAGCACCTCGATCATCTCCAGGCAGTAGCCTTCGTGGCTCACCCAGAAGGTCGGATCGTAGCGGCGGAGATCGACCGACACCGAGTAGGTCCGCAGGGTCTTCTGCCGCTCGAGCACGTACTGCGGAAAGAATGACAGCGAGAGTTCCCGCAGGGTGCGGTAGATCGGGTCTCGGTAGCGGAGGAAGGGGCTGTTGCTTTTGGAGATCGCCCCCCAGTAGCGACCCCGGCGGAACAGGGCGACGACATGGTCGACATCACCCTCGCAGGCCCCCATGTCCATCAGCAGCGGCCGCCGGCCGGCC
This sequence comes from uncultured Pirellulales bacterium, assembly GCA_965662195.1. GTDB lineage: Bacteria > Planctomycetota > Planctomycetia > Pirellulales > UBA1268 > UBA1268. The sequence continues at coordinate 5,429 of CBFIHA010000041.1, read as the reverse complement.
AGCCAGAGGGCACAGGCGGCGACGAATGCCCCCTCGACGCAGTGTGCCTGCCGCAGCCGTAGTACTTCGGCCACCGAGCGGGCTGTCTCGCCGTCGGGCTCGGTGTTCCAGGGGATCTCGTTGACGAAGTCCTGGATCCGCTCGGGGGTGCGCAGCTCGACCAGGGTCGTTGCGGCCTCCTTCGAGAGGCCGAGCTTCCTGCCGAACGCCACCGCTTTGTGCATGCCACCTGCTTTCCAGTCATCAACGAGCGCCGAATCCGGGTCCAGCCGTCTGCTGTTCCGGAAGGAGAACCCCCAGAATAACTTTAAAGTACCGCAGCCCGCCTGTTTTCGCCAAGTCAGGGCCTGTTTGCCCCCGGTCGGTCCGGGCGGGGAAGGGTCGTCGCCTCCGGCAGAGAAGGTATTCTCATCACAGCGGCAGTTCACGCGGTTACCGCACAGTGGCAGTATTCGGCGGTAGTGACAGGAAGGAACAGAGGGTGATGGCAGAGCAGGCACCAGGATGCACGAAACCGGCGATTCGGCGAATTGACCTGCGGTCTGCCGCTGGCCGTGGGGAACTTGACGCCTTGCGGATGACGCTGGTCTCACAGGGTGAGTTGGTCTCGCCGGCTGGCCGGCAGCGGACCATCGACGTTTTTGGAGAGCCGCTCACGCCCCGGCAGGTGGTCGAGCGGATCTGCGAGGAAGTCCGCCGTGATGGCCTCTCGGCGGTGCTCGACTACACCCGGAAGATCGATCGGGCCGAGGTGACGGCCGAGAGCATTCGCGTGCCGGCGGCGGCCCTGGCGGCGGCCCATGCCGAGGTCGAGCCCGAGTTCCTTGCGGCTGTGCGGCGGGTGCGGCAGCGGGTCGAACGGTTTCAGCGGGCGATCCTCGCCAAGGATGTCTCAGTCGATCTGGCTGGCGGCGGCTCGCTGCGGCAGCGGTATCTGCCGCTCGACCGTGTCGGGGTCTGCGTGCCCGGCGGGGCGGCCGCCTATCCCTCGACCCTGCTGATGACGGTGGTGCCGGCCCAGGTGGCCGGTGTGCCGGAGATCGTGGTGGTGGCCCCGCCGACAAAGTTCGGCTCGGAGAACCGGCATGTGCTGGCCACCTGTCAGGAGTTGGGCGTGACCACGGTGCTGCGGGCCGGTGGGGCCCAGGCAGTGGCGGCGATGGCCTATGGCTTTGCGGGCCTCGATCGGGTCGACATGATCGTCGGGCCGGGCAACCTCTTTGTGGCCCTGGCCAAGGAATATGTCTATGGCGATGTGGCGATCGACTCGATCGCGGGGCCGAGCGAAATCGTGGTAGTGGCCGACGATGCGGGGAACCCTGAGACGATTGCCGCCGATCTATTGGCCCAGGCTGAGCACTCACCCGGCTCGGCGATTCTGCTGACGGCCAGCGAGCAGCTTGCCGATGCCGTGGCTGCAGCGGTCGATCGCCGGCTGGCAGTGCTGGAGCGGGCTGAACTGACCCGTGACAGTCTCGAGCGATTCGGCGCGATCGTGGTGACGACCAGCGACGCGGAGTCGGCAGCTCTGGCCAACGAACTGGCTGCCGAGCACCTGTCGATCGACACCTGTGACCCCGAGGCAACCTTGGCGACCATCCGTCATGCCGGGGCCGCCTTCCTCGGGCCGTTCAGCCCCGTGGCGGCGGGTGACTATGCAGCCGGGCCGTCGCACGTGCTGCCGACCGGCGGAACCGCCCGGTTCGCCGCCGGCCTGTCGGCCAATCATTTCCTGCGGAGTGGCAGCGTGATCTCGCTGGCTGAGGCCGATCTCGCCGAAATGGCCGCTGACATCCAATTGTTGGCTGACACGGAAGGGCTCACCGCCCACCGCCGCAGCGTCGAGGCCCGCGGCGGTCGATAAGTCACCGGGTTCCCGTAAGGCTTGAGCCCATGGCTTGCATCGTTAACTGCAGGGCCTTCACGGCTCCGGCAGAAAACCCCCATGCTTCGAAGCCCGAAGCGCAAGCTGAGGGAGACCGCGTTTCTGATCCCAGAACGTATTCCCTCGGCGCGCGCCTCGGGCTTCCCGGAGTTCGCCGGCATCAAAGCCCGCACCAGCACCTTTTTTCGTGGGCTACACTTACATTGGAGTTCCACGAACGTGTCCTGAACCGCCCATGTCCACCTCCACCGAATCTGCTGCTGCCCTTGTGCGGCCTGAAATTGCTGCCATCGCCGGCTATGTGCCGGGTGAGCAGCCGCAGGGGGGCGTCTGGACCAAGCTCAACACCAATGAAAACCCGTATCCCCCCTCGCCGGCGGTGGCCGAGGCGATCGCCGCGGTCTGCAGTTCCCGGACGCTGGCAAAATATCCCGACCCACAGGCCAGCCGGTTCCGGGAAGCGGCCGCCGGGGTGCTCGGCGTCAGTCCTGAGATGATCCTCTGCGGCAACGGCAGCGACGACCTGCTGACGATTCTGGTGCGGGCCTACGTCGGGGCAGGGGAGGCCCTGCGGGTGCCGACCCCGAGCTACATCCTCTACCGCACACTCGCCGAGATTCAGGGGGCCGTCTGTGATGAGGTGGCCTTCACCGCCGACTGGTCGTTGCCCGAGGGATTTGCCGCCGCCGCGACGGCGGACGGCCGCCCGGTGCGGCTGGCGATTGTGCCCAACCCAAACAGCCCTTCGGGCACGCTGCTACCGCCGCAGGTGCTGCTTGAGCTGGCCGAACGGCTGCCTTGCCCACTGGTGGTCGACGAAGCCTATGGCGACTTTGGTCAGACCAACTGCCTCGATCTGGTGCGGCAGAGCGAGCGGGTGATCGTGACCCGTTCGCTGAGTAAGTCATATGCCCTGGCCGGTATCCGCTTCGGCTTTGCCGTGGCTCAGCCGGCGGTGATCGAGCAGCTGCAAAAGGTGAAGGACTCGTACAACTGTGACGCCATTGCCATCGCCGCGGCCACTGCCGCAATTGGCGACCAGAACTGGCTGACGGCCAATCAGACGGTGATCCGGGCCACCCGCACCCGGCTGGCCCAGGCACTGAAGCGGCTCGGCTTCACCGTGGTCGACAGCCAGGCCAATTTCGTCTGGTGCACCCATCCCACGCGGTCCCATCGGGACCTCTACGAGGCCCTCAAGGCCCGGCAGATTCTGGTCCGGTTCATGGTCTATGCCGGCTGGGGTGACGGCCTGCGGATCACCGTTGGCACCGATGCCGAAATCGACACCTTCCTGGCCGCCCTGGAAGGCCTGCTGGCTGCAGGCACCTAAGCCGACCTGTTGAAAGGAACACGTCCATGGTACGCACTGCCACCGTCAGCCGCGAAACCGCCGAAACAAAGATCAGCCTTACCGTCGACCTCGACGGCAGCGGCCGGGCTGAGATTGCCACCGGCCTCGGTTTCTTCGATCACATGCTCACACTGCTGGCGGGGCACTCGCTGTTCGACCTGACGATCAGCTGTGCCGGCGACCTGCACGTGGACGGCCACCACACGGTCGAGGATGTCGGTCGGGCCCTCGGCACGGCGGTGAAGGACTGCCTGGGCGATCGCCGGGGCATCCGGCGGTATGGGCATGCCATTCTGCCGATGGATGAGTCGCTGGTGACCGCGGCGGTTGACCTGGGTGGCCGGGCGGCTTGCGTGCTGGCGGTGGATTTTCCCGTGCCGACGATCGGTAGCTTCGATGTGCAGCTGGTCGAGGTCTTCTGGGAGAGCTTTGCTGCGACGGCGGGGGCCAACGTCCACGCCGTGCTGCACCATGGCAGCAATGCCCACCACATCGCCGAAGCGGTCTTCAAGGCCACTGCCCGCAGCCTCCGGATGGCCGTCGAGCCCGACCCCCGGCAGCCCGGCGTGCCGAGCACAAAGGGCGTCCTGACGGCGGAGTGATCGCCTCCTGCTCCGGCTATTCGTTGACGTAGGTTTCGAGGAACCGGGCGAGACTGTGGAAGTCGCAGCCGCGTTCGACGTAGCGAACGACCGTCACGAGTGTGGTTGGGTCGATCAGTTCGTCAAACGGCACGTAGTTCAGCTCAAGCTGGCCTGAGACGCTCACCATCACGCCGTTGAGGCCGCGTTCGGCGAGTGCGCGATAGCCACCCACGCCGAGCTGGCTGCCCAGCATCACGTCGAAGGCGTGCGGCTTGGCACAGCGGGCCTCGTAGCCCAGCTGCAGGCCCACCACCTTGCGGCTGTGGCCGGTCTGCCGCTGGTACTCATCGCCAACCAACTTGGCGAACATCCGGCCCAGCTGCACCTGGGCAATCGAGATGTGGCCGTGCTCGTCCCGCGGCACACCCTCAAGCTGCTTGCTCGGCAGATACTCGGCCAGCCCCTCGGCCAGCACGATCACACCGTACTGCTTGTTTTCCTTTTCCTCGCGAACCCGCATCGTCTTGACGATCCGGGCCACGACCTCATCAACGTTCATGACCGGCTTGATCCGAGTCTGGCCGTCGGCGTCGGTCACCGTCTCTTCGCTGCGGTACCTGCCGTGGATGTCCTCCACGCTGATCACCAGGCTGGCTTCACCGGAGATGGCGGCTCCGTAGGCCAGCCAGCCGGCGCTGCGGCCCATGGTCTCGCAGATGAAGTAGGCCCGGCCGGCGTCGGCGTCGTAGAGCAGGTTGCGGATCTCGCCGCCGAGGACATCGACTGCGGTGAAGTAGCCGAAGGTGAAGTCGATGCCCATGTAGTCGTTGTCGATCGTCTTGGGCAGGTGGACCACTGGAATCCGCGGGGCATCGGCCGGCAGCCGGTCCTGATAGAGTTTGAATTTGTTGGCGGATTTGAGCGTGTCGTCACCACCGATCGAGATCAGGGCTTCAACGCCGAGTGACCGCAGGCCTTCATAGACATTCTTCAGCGGCTGGACCCGTTCGGGTTCATCAAAGTGGGCGGGGGACGAGATGTGCTTGCCCGGGTTGGTCCGGGCGGTGCCAAGCATGATGCCTTGGCCGGAGCGGGTCCGCTTCAGGAAGGCGTGGTTGACCTTGATGTAGTCCCGGCCTTCAACCAGCGGCTCGTCGGCCGAGAAGTCGGCCAGCGACGAATAGCCATGTTTCATGCCGATCACCTCGGTGTTTTCCCGCAGAAACGAGGTGGCGGCGGTCGAGATCACCGCGTTGGCACCCGGGGCCGGGCCCCCGGCAAACAGGATGGCGACGCGATGAAAGTGATGGACCGCCTTCGGCGGGCGGGAAAGCGATTCGACCATGAGACCAGAAACTCCAGCAGGGACGGACGGAAGGATGCCAGACCGCTGGTGGGAATCTAGCAAGCGGTTCCCGGCTTTCACAGGGGCTTTCCTGGCGATTTTCGGGAGTCGTCTTTGAAGCGTCGGGGCGGGCTCGTGCCATCTCGCTGGACGTTCGTTTTGGCCCTCCTGGCCTTCACTCACTCGACGGAAACTTCGCTTCGCCATCCCGGCTACGCTCATTTTCCGACGCCGCTCAATTGGCACGGGCCTGCCCCTCAC
>CBFIHA010000040.1:0-32056 GCA_965662195.1 uncultured Pirellulales bacterium | reverse complement strand
TTGTGCCCCAGGAAAGCCGGGCAGGATGCCCGGTCTTTCCGTGAAGCCAGCCCCAGCCCCACCCGGCGGCAGGAAGCCGCCAATGATCACCAGCAGAACGCCACAAACCTTGGCTTTGTGGCGTTGTGCCCCAGGAAAGCCGGGCAGGAAGCCCGGTCTTTCCGTGAAGCTAGCTCCCCCGCCGATTGCCAAACCAGTCGATGTGGTGGCGGTGGCAGAGTTGGAAGCCAAGTCGGTCGCACTCGCCGGCCAGCCAGGATTCAGTCGCCTGCAGGGTGGCAGAATCGGTGCCTTGGGGCATCAGGTAGACATGCCGGCTGGCCGGGCTGCCGGTGGTGATGGCAAGGTCGGCCAGCCAGGCCACTGCCTCATCAAGATCGGCCGGGCTGTCGATGACGAACTTCAGCTGGAAGGGAGCCGATGCCATCAGTGTCGTCAGCACCCCGTCCCGTCGCCGGGTTTGTTCGTGCCGTTGCGGCCAGCCGCCATGGTCGGATTCCGGTGCCGAGGAGGCGAGCTTTGGACTCAGTGAGATCAGATCGGCCGGCGGCGGTCCGCCCGGCGGCAGGACCGAGCCAGCTGTTTCGATGGTGACATGCTGTCCCGCGGTCCTGAGCCGGCTGCAGAGGTCCCCAATACCGGCTGCCACCAGCGGCTCGCCCCCCGTTACCACAACATGCCGCAGGCCAAAACCAGCGACCTCAACGCAGAGGTCCTCGATGGTCCGCTGGTCGCCCGTCGGCTCCCAGGAGGTGAATGGGGTGTCGCACCAGCGGCACCGGAGGTTGCAGCCACTCGTCCGCAGGAAGACGCTTGGTGTTCCGGCGAGCCGGCCCTCGCCCTGGAGGGATTCGTAGACCTCAGCGATCAGCACGGGCTGAGTCCTCTGCCGCCCCGGCGAATCGTGCCAGCCGCGGATCGGGTGCCCCGGCGGCGGCGAAGCCGGCGGCTCGGATGAGGCAGGAGTCACAGCCGCCGCAGGGACGGCCGTCGGGCCCCGGGTCGTAGCAGCTTGTCGTCAGGCCGTAATCGACCCCAAGATCGATGCCGGTCTGAATAATGGCGGCCTTCGTGAGCGAGACCAGTGGGGCGAGCAGCTCAAAGCGGCTCCCCTCCACCCCGGCCTTGGTCGCCAGGTTGGCGAGCTGCTCGAACGCCGCCAAAAACTCCGGCCGACAGTCAGGGTAGCCGCTGTAGTCGACTGCATTGACGCCAAGGACCAGCCGGCTGGCACCACGGGTCTCGGCAAGGGCGAGGGCCAGCGCGAGAAAGACGGTGTTGCGGGCTGGCACATAGGTCACCGGAATGCCGTTGGCGATGGCCGCAACGCTGCGGTCTTTCGGAACGGCCTGCGTGCGGTCCACCAGCGGGCTGCCGCCAAAGGCCGCCAGATCGATCGGCATGATGATGTGGTCGCTGATTCCCAGGTCGGCTGCCACCTCCCGGGCCGCGTCCAGTTCCACCCGGTGCCGCTGGCCGTAGTCGATGGAAAGGGCGGCCAGCCGCTCGCCCCGGGCGAGCGCCCAGGCGGCAGCGGTGGCTGAATCAAGGCCGCCGGAGAGCAGCACAACAGCAGTGGGTTTCCTGGGGCTGTCCTTCATGGCACAATTCCGTCAATGAGCACATCAACCAACGTGATCGCAGCTGAGCCCTCCCCTGACTTGTTGGAAACATTTCCGAACCAGTCTCAGGGCCGGGACTACCTGATTGAAATTGTCTGTCCCGAATTCACTTCGGTCTGCCCGAAGACCGGACAGCCCGACTTCGGGACGCTCACGTTCCGCTATGTCGCTGGCGATCGATGCGTCGAACTCAAGAGTCTGAAACTATACCTTCAGGCCTTTCGCAATGCGGGCATCTTCTACGAAAACGTCAGCAATCGGATCGTCGATGATCTGGTGGCGGTCCTTGAGCCCCGCCGGCTGACCCTGGTCGCCCTGTTCACGCCCCGGGGCGGCATTTCCTCGTGCATCACTGTTTCCCATCCGACGGGTGACCATCTGGCGGCAGCCCGGTGATCCCGTCCGGGCTGCTCGGCCCGGCATTCCACCACGCTCATTGGCCTCTCCCATCTCAGGAAACACGTCATGGCTCGATCCGCTTCCCGTCAGGTTCTGCTGTCGGCCCTCGCCGACGAGTCGGCCTTCGACCTCACCGCCGTCGAGCAGTTCACTGCCATGGCGTCCCTCGGGCTTGAGTACTACAGCCTCCGGTTCGTCGATGTCGGCAAGGGCATCAAAAACGTGATGGACCTGTCGAAGGGTGAGATTCAGAAACTCCGCCACCTGGAGGATCGGTACGGGCTTAACGTCGCCTCGATCGCCGCCCCGATCGGCAAGGTCAAACTGATCGATCGGGAAGACGGTACCAAGAACCGCTACGTCCCGTTTTCGCGGTACCTCGCCAAGGACGTGGCCAAGGCCTGCGACCGGGCACATGCCTTCGAAACGAAGCTGATTCGAGGCTTTTCGTTCTACCATCCACGGGGTGAGCGGCCCGAGGACCATCTCGAGCAGGCGGTCGATCAGATCGGCCAGATTGCTGAGGCCTGCCACCGCTCCGACCTGACCTTCGGGCTCGAGGTTGAAGCGAATCTGGTTGGTCAGACCGGGGTGCTGCTGGCCGAGATTTACCGTCGGGTCAACCATCCCGGTCTGGTGCTCATTTTCGACGCGGCCAACCTGATCGTTCAGGGCTTTTCAACGGCTCAGGTCTACCGGCAGTGGGAAGCGATGAAGCCCGGGCTCGGCTGGGTGCACATCAAGGATTACCGTAAGGTGGCGGCCAAGGCTCGGGGCGGGCATGTCGATGAAGACACGCTCGCCAACTTCGTCCCTGCTGACATCGGTGCCGGTGGCCACGGGAAAATTCTGGCCGATCTGCGGGAGATGCTGCCAGCACTTTCACGTCGGCTGGCGCGTCGGGGTATCCCTGGGGTCTTCCTCGACCTTGAACCGCATGTTCGCGGCGGTGGCCAGTTCGGTGGCACAAGCGGGCCGGACGGGATGGGAATCGCACTGCGGAGCCTCTGCAGGGTGCTTGACGAGGTCTCAATCGACTATCATATCCGGGACTTTGACGACCTGCTGGCGGCCCGCGGCGTCACTGTCTAAACCACGAACGCGGCGGCGTGCCGCCGCGGGGAAGAGCGACGCCATGGCAGATCAGACTGAGCCGGGCAGTTACTTTGTCGCCAACTATCCGCCTTTCGACCGCTGGTCCGAGGCGGCTGTGCCGGAGGTGAGGGCCGCCTTTGAAGCGGCCCCGACGGCTGCGGCGATGGGGCTTTATCTGCACATTCCGTTTTGCCGCAAACGGTGCAAGTTCTGCTATTTCCGTGTCTACACCGATGTTTCAGCGACCGATGTCGAACGGTACTCCCAAGCCCTCGCGGCCGAGGCCCGGCTGGCAGCGACCAAGCGGGCGATCGCCGGGCGGCCGCTGAAATACGTCTATTTCGGCGGTGGTACCCCCTCGTTTCTCAGTGTCCGGCAACTGGAAAAATTGGTCGACGGCCTGCATCAGAGCTTTGGCTGGGACGCTGCGGAAGAGGTAACTTTTGAGTGTGAGCCGGGGACGCTTTCGGAGCCCAAGGTTCAGGCCCTCAAGCGACTCGGCGTCACCCGAGTGTCCCTCGGTGTGGAGAACTTCGATGACGCCATCCTCGAGGCGAATGGTCGGGCCCATCTATCCGCTGAGATCCGCCGCAGTTGGGACTGGATTCGCCGGGCTGATTTTCCGAGCACGAACATCGACCTGATTGCCGGCATGGTTGGTGAGACGACCGAATCATGGCAGCGGTCGGTCGAAGCGGCGCTCGCGCTTGAGCCTGACAGCTTGACGATCTACCAGATGGAACTGCCCTTCAACACGGTGTTCGTCAAAAGCAGTCGGGATGAGGGGGCGGCGACCCCGGTGGCTGATTGGCCCACCAAACGGGCCTGGGTCGATTGGGCCTTTGATCGGTTCGGAACTGCCGGCTACTCGGTGTCGAGCGCTTACACCCTGGTGCGGGACCCCACCCGGGTGCACTTCCGCTATCGGGACATGCTGTGGGAGGGCAGCGATCTGGTCGCACTGGGAGTTGCCAGCTTTGGTCACCTTTCGGGTGTGCACTACCAGAACAAGACCCACTGGGATGATTATTTGGAGGCGGTCGAGGCAGGGCACCTGCCGCTTTATCGGGGGCTGGCCCCGACCGGTCGGGAACTGCTGACCCGTGAACTGGTGCTCGGCCTCAAGCGGGGCGGGGTCGACACGGCCCGCCTGGCCAATAAGTTCGGCGTCGACCCCCTGGTGGAGTGGCGTGATGTCTGGCGGGGACTCGTCGATGAAGGGTATCTCGTTCCCCCCCAAGGAGCGTGTTCCCCGCAGCTTACCCGCCGCGGCCTGCTTGAAGTCGATGCTCTTTTGCCGCGTTTTTTTGACGCCTGATTGCTTCCTGTCACCGGTCGATAGGCTGTGAAGGATGCCATTCGCCGGTTTGGTTTGGCGGCGGCGATCGGTGACTTCCCCGGACTTTCTGCGGGGATCGCCCGCACGAGCGGTTTGTCGCGTTAGATTCCGCCTTCCCCTGCGGTTCACTACGGAGATGCCTGTTGTCCAAACCCTCCGGAGAACGTCCGTTGCGTGATGCAGTCACCGCAGTGCCTCCCGTGCCCACCCAGGTTGAGGATGGGGCCAAGACGGCTTCGCGGGCAGTTCAGGTTGAGCAGGTGCCGGTAGAAAAGGCGGTGCGGGACCGGCTTCGGGCACTGGCAGCCGATCTGGTCGCGTCATGGTCGGGAGGCGGGCCCAATGCCGATGTGAAGACGCCCGCCGGCTTGCGGCGGCAGGCCGAACGTCTTGTGCGGCGTTGCCAAGCTCGGCCGGAGCATGTCGGCTGGACGATGGTGGCAATCCTGTCAGAGTTCTGGCGGGAGCGGATCGCGTCAGCGGCGGCAGGCCGGCGGCTGATGCTGCTGCCCGATTGCCCCCATGCCGAGGCAACCGACCGAAGCATGCCGGCGGTCTGCGGCCCGGGCTGTGGAATCGGCACCATGTGGGCTGCGGCCCATGACAGTGGCTGGGTTGTGGCCCCGACCAGGCAGGCGGTGGCAGCGATTGGTGGTCTGCTCACTGGACAATATCAGGGCGTTCTCGGGATCGCCCGGCTAGCCGATCTTGAGAAGGCCTTCGCCATGCTCCCCGCCTTTTCTCTCCCGGTGGCCGCGGTTCCCTACCGCGATCCGGGTGATTCCGTCTCCGGAGGCCCGGCTGCCTCTCCTTCATGTGGCCCCGCGCTCGAAGCGGCTGGTATCGATGTCGATTGGGTGCTTGGCCTGCTTGGTGTCGCTGGTGGATCGCCCGGACCGGTGGCTGACTACCTGCCGCTGCTCCGCGAAGCGGCTGAACTTTTTCAACGCGAAGCGGTTGTCGAGCGGGGCCGCCGCTACGGCCTCGGGGAAGGGTTTGGCGCTGCGTTGGGAGAATCGGCTGCTGCCGACGCCGAGTCCGGCTCCCTTCGGGTAACTTCCGCGCTAGCTGGTGAATTCCTCACGCGGGGCGGAAAATTTCTGCGACCGTTTGTGACGCTGGCGGCCTACGACGCGGTGCGGGCCGATCTTGCTGATTGCTCCGACCGGCAGCCGGCTGCGGTCGACCGCGAGGCAGCCCGGGCTGCTGCGGTGGCCATCGAGGTTTTCCACAAAGCATCGTTGGTGCATGACGACATCGAGGACGATGATCGGGTCCGCTACGGCCGGCCGACAGTTCATGCTGAACGGGGAATTCCAGCGGCGATCAACATCGGCGACTATCTGATCGGGGCGGGGTATCGGTTAATCGCAGGGGTTGCCGGTGAGCCCGGTCTGCATCGCGATCTGCTGGCGATTCTGGCCGACGCCCACCTGCGGCTTTCCCAGGGCCAAGGAGCGGAATTGTGGTGGCGGGATGCCGGTAACGGCTGCCTGTCGCCCGCGGAAAGCCTCGCCATTTACGGGCTCAAAACGTCGCCGGCATTCGAGGCGGCGGTGGCGATGGGGATCAGGCTCGCCGGCTTGCAGCCGGCCGAGGCGGTGGCTGTCGATCGCTATGCCCTTCATGTGGGGACCGGTTTTCAGGTGCTCAATGACCTCAAGGACTGGCATGGCGACCTGGAAAACGATCGCCGGGTCGCTGGCGATCTGCTCGGGGGTCGACCGACGGTGATGTGGGCTATCGCGCTTGAGCAGTTGGCTGCCGGTGAACGCCGTGAACTTGAGGCGATCGCCCGAGACTGCTCCCGTCCGGAGGCTGGCGAACAGGTCACGATGGAGGCGATTCGGGCGGCCCGCCGGCTCTACCGGCAGGCAGGCGTTTTTGCCCGGACCGCGGCGATCGTGGCGGAGCAGCGAGCGGCGGCAGCGTCGGCGGTCCGGGGTTGCCGGTATCCACGGCTGCGTGAGGTGCTTGAGTTCCTGCTCGACCTGGCAGTTCCCGAGCAGGCGGCAGAGGCGGCCGGCGAGCAGTGTGGAGCCGCGGACAGCTGAGGCTGATTGTCCCCTGGACGGCCTCTGGATGGCATACTTGGGGCCATGGATGCTCCTGTTCAATCTGCCCATTCGGGTGACGCCTGCCAGCGGGCGATTGCGTTGATTTCCCGCTTCCGACCGCCGCAAGAGGTCGGCCAACTGCAGGAGGTGACGCCGTCTCTGGTGCCAGAGCCGTTTCGGCAGCTGCTGGACCACCGCTCACACATGACCGTTGCAATGGAGCGGTTCCACGGGCAGCCGGTTTCGCTCGGGGTCGTGGCTGTGGCTGACCGTGAGGATTCGGCCGTGGCATCGCATCCTTTTTCATATGCCCGGGAGATCCTCCTGCGTTGCCCCAGCGTCAACCCGGCCCTGTTTCCAACTGGCCCGCGGACGCAGTCGGAGGAGGGCAGCGTGGTGCAGTACGGTGTGGTCGGCATTGCCCTCGAGCGGCTGCCGCCGCTGATCGCTGCCGAAATCGTCCGTGGGCAGCGGCCCCTCGGCCGCATCCTCATAGAGGCCGGCCTGCATCGTGACGTTCGGGATGTCAGGCTGCTCAAGTTCTGGCCCGGGCCACACCTGACAGCCTTGTTCGGCGGCGCGGCCGGTCGGCCGGTGCCGATGACTTATGGCCGCGTCGCCACGATCGACGTTACGGGACGGCCGGTGCTCAGGCTGTTGGAGGTGGTTGGTGTGCCGTCGGCGACAGGGAAGCCGTGACGGGTGGGGCAGGTCGGGGTGCAGACGGTGCCGACTGTCGACTGAGCAGCTGGGGCGGTGCGGAGTGACTATTTGAAAACGCGGGCTTTAGGCCCTTTCTGTTGATGTTGACTCCCTGCGTAAAATGTCAGTAGAGTCCGGTATCTGGCAAGGATGGCAGACAGGGTAGGGCCTGCGGGCGGCTTGCAAAGCTCCCTACCTGCCCAGCCATCTTTGGCAGATGCAGCCTGGGTGAAATTTTCCGAGAAGGAACTCGGGGAAGCCTGGGGCCGTTTGGAGGCTCGGGACCGAACGGTGAATCGACCGGCTTGCCGGTCGAGGGCAAACAGGAGGCCTTAGGCACCGGGAGCTGCGTCAGGGGTGACACAGGCAACCGGGGTCGTTTTGACTAGCTGTGCCACGGCTAGGGAGAGGGTGGTAAGCAGATGCAAAAAACTGTGTATACGACTGGCGAAGCTGCGAAAATTTGCAAGGTCAGCCAGCAGACGATTATTCGCTGTTTCGATTCCGGGCAGCTGAAGGGCTTTCGGGTTCCAGGTAGCCGGTTTCGTCGGATTCCCCGGGATCAGCTGTTCCTCTTCATGCGGGACAACGGCATTCCCACTGATGCCCTTGAGAGTGGGCGGAGAAAGATTCTCGTCGTTGATGACGATCAGGATCTCGTCGAGCTGATCACTGATGTGCTTGAACGGGACGGCCGCTTCGAGACCCGGAGTGTCAATAACGGCTTCGATGCCGGCATGATGGTGAAGGACTACCGTCCCGACCTGATCGTGCTCGACGTCATGCTGCCCGACATCAACGGCAAGGAAGTCTGCCAGCGGGTTCGGAGCGACTCGACCATGGATGAGGTGCGGATCATCTGCATTTCAGGCATGTGCGAGCCGGACAAGATCGAGGATCTCAAGGCTTCTGGTGCCAACGAGTTTCTGCAGAAGCCCTTCGAGGCTGAGGTGCTCGTTGACCGGATCTGCACGCTGCTCGACATCGAGTCGGTTCCGGCTGCGTCCTGATATGGATACAGCCGCGGCCCGGCTGCTGCTCCAGTTGCCGTCGGAAAGGCGGGTTTCACTTCCGGTCCCGCGTCAGGCCTGCCTTGGCTTGACGCGGGCCGTTGTGTTTATCACCGGCCAACTCGCCCGCGGGCGGGCTGGCTCAACGACTGAAGCGACCGTTGGTGAGGACTGGCGGGATGCCTGTTGGCGGCTCGCAGGCGCGAGCCCTTCAGTGGCAATCTGGCTGGCCGTGACCGAACGGGGGCTTTCCCTGCCGGCTGTCGCCGGCGGGGGGCAGCCCGAACAGCGGCTGCTGCGGCTGTGGCTGGAACGGCTGCGGGCCGATCTGGTGACACCGGCGAGTCCACAGGCGGGCGTCCGGCTGCGGGCGGCCCAGCCGGTTCCCGCAGTGTTCTGGAGTGGCCTCGTGCGGGGGCATTGGCCCGCTTTGGCCGCCCCGGTGGCTGAGGCCGTGCCCCGGGCAATTGTCGGGGGCTGGATTGAACGACTGGACCGCTGGTCGATCAGGCCTGAGGCGACGGCTCCGGATGACGGCGCCAGCGAGGCGTCCCTCGCCAGCGATGCAGATCCCGCGGCAGTCCTGCTCGAAGAGGCAATCGCCGGTGCGACCGCGGTTGAGGGCCTTGCGTCGGACTTCGAGGTCCGGGTTGCCACGGCCCGGCTCGACGCGATTCGGGAACTCGCCTACGGCGCTGGCCATGAGATCAACAACCCGCTGGCCAACATCGCTGCCCGGGCCCAGGCACTGCTGCCTGACGAGTCTGATCCAGAGCGGCGCCGCCGGCTGGCGACCATTGTCGACCAGGCCTTCCGGGCCCGTGACATGATCGGGGGCCTGATGATCTTTGCCCGGCCACCCCGGCCACAGCCATCCGCCACGGCGATCGCCGAGGTGGTGACGCGGGTTGTCGAGTCGCTTCTGCCCGCAGCCGAAAACCGTGGGGTCCGACTGGTTTTTAGTCCCCCTCCGGCAGCCATTACCGTGCTGGTTGACCGGAGCCAGATTGAGGATTCACTGCGGGCCGTCGTGCTCAACGGCATCGAGTCGATCACCGGCGGCGGCACCGTGGCGGTCGAGACAACGCCGGCTGACCGCCCCGAGGGCAGCTGCTGCCTTGTCACGGTTACCGACAACGGAGCCGGGATGAGCCGGGAGACCGTCGAGCGAATGTTCGACCCTTTTTTCAGTGGCCGCGAGGCGGGCCGTGGGATTGGGCTCGGGCTTTCGAAAGCGTTACGGCTGATCGATGCCAATGGGGGCCGAATCGCAGTTGCCTCCCGGCCACGGCAGGGCAGCACTGTCTCGATCACCCTGCCGTTGGTCGTTGGTGGCCCGTAAAGTCAGCCCATTTTTTCCATTGTTCGTCTCGTCTGCAGCTGACCGACTCCATGGCCGGCTGGCACCGCGAAACGCGGCCTCCTTTCGTGGTGTTCGCACTTGCCGGTGATCGCCCGTGTTCTCTATCCTGCCAGGGATACGTGCCTGCCGAACTGCTGGTCGAAGGATCGATCAGCCCTGTGGTCCTTTCATTACGAGCTCAGCATGGATGCCTCAACGAGCCTCTCCGATCTTTCCGACATCGCCTCGCCGCGTTCACTTCCACGCCGCCACGAACCGCCCTTCGGAGGGGATTCGCGACGAGCCACTCGGGCACCCCGCCCAGTAGAGTCCACCGATCGATCCCCCTGGGAAGCGGCGTCCCGCACGCTGGGACTTGTTGGGTTGGCGATTGGTCAAACCAAGGAGTGGTTCCTCCGGCGGCAGCACGAGGACGGCCACTGGCGGGGACCGCTGGAAGGAGACACCATCCTTGAGAGTGAGTATCTGTTGATTCGCGCATGGGCCGGGCGACTGGATGACGCCGCTGTGGTCGGCTGCGGTGAGCGGCTTCTGCGCGAGCAATTGCCCGGCGGTGGCTGGGCGATCTATCCGGGGGGGGATGTCGATTCCAGCGCGAGCGTGAAGGCCTACCTCGCGCTGAAAATCCTCGGTCATGATCCCGCGTCTGAACCACTCGTCCGAGCCCGGCGGGCGATTGCCGCCGCCGGTGGCCCATGGGCCGTCAATAGTTTCACCCGCTTCTACCTGGCCTTGCTCGGGCAGATCCCCTACGCGGCCTGTCCGGCCGTGCCACCGGAGATGATTCTCCTGCCCGACTGGTTTCCGGTGAGCCTGCACCGCGTGTCGGCATGGTCGCGGACAATGATTGTTCCACTTTCGCTGATTTGGGCCTTCAAGCCGACGCGGCGGCTGTCGTCATCCCAGGGCATCGCTGAACTCTATGCCGATCTTCCTGACCCCGAGCATGTGCCGCCAATCGGGGCAGATGATGACTGGTCGCGATTTTTCCGTCTCCTCGACCGCTGCCTGAAGGCTGCCGATGATCTCGGTTTTCGGCCGTTACGGAGTCGAGCGGTGGCGGCCTGTCGGCGTTGGATGCTGGCCCGGTTCACAGCCAGTGACGGCCTGGGCGCAATCTTTCCGCCGATTGTCTGGAGCATTGTGGCGCTCCGGGCCATGGGCTGTGCCGAAGACTCGCCCGAGGTGGCCGAGTGCTGGAAACAACTCGCCGGCCTGGTCGAGCGGCCGGGTGACGGCACAACCCGGATCGAGCCCTGCCGGTCACCCGTCTGGGATACGGCAATCACATTGCGGGGTCTTGCCGAGACGCAGTCGGAGGCGGCCCAGGCCGCAGCAGCCGAGGCTGCTGCGATGGATCGGGCTGTCGACTGGCTGCTCGAGCGGGAGGTGCGATTCGCCGGAGACTGGGCCCGGCGGGTAACGGCCGAGCCCTCCGGTTGGTGTTTTGAGTATGCCAACCGACACTATCCCGATGTCGATGATACGGCCATGGTGCTGATTGCCCTGGCGGCCTGGCAGCGGTCGCTGGACGGCCGCCAGGCCGGTCACGGTCAGGGCCGACGAAGGCGGATCGCACAGGCCAACGGACGGGCGTGGAGGTGGCTGGCCGCCATGCAGAATGCCGACGGTGGCTGGGGGGCCTTCGACCGCGACAACAATTGCGAACTGCTCTGCAAGGTGCCCTTCGCCGACCACAACGCCATGATCGACCCGAGTTCTCCCGACCTTGCCGGTCGCGTGCTCGAGGCTCTGGGCAGCATTGGCCTGCGGACCGGGGAACCGACGATCGAGCGTGCCGTTGGCTATCTGCGGCAGACACAGGAACCCGACGGCAGCTGGTTCGGCCGTTGGGGGGTGAACTATATCTACGGCACTTGGCAGGCAATCGAGGGTCTCCGGGCAGTTGGGGTGCCAGCGGCTGACCCGGCGGTTCGGGCCGGTGTTCACTGGCTGGAGTCGCGTCAGCAGCCGGACGGCGGCTGGGGTGAGTCGCCGGCCAGCTATGCCGACCCGTCGCTCGCCGGCAGAGGGGAGCAGACCCCCTCGCAGACAGCCTGGGCGGTTGCCGGACTGATTGCCGCCGGTCGGCATGACACCCCGGCGGCCCGCCGGGGGGTGCAGTGGCTCATCACCCGCCAGCGTGCCGATGGCGACTGGGATGAGGCGGCATTCACAGGGACCGGGTTCCCCAAGGTTTTCTACCTCCGGTATCACTATTACCGGGTTTCATTTCCGCTGATTGCTCTGGCCCGGTGGCGGGCGGTGATGGATCCGGCGACCAGAGCGATGAGTTTAGGTGACCGGTTGCCGGTCCAGGATCGTGACAGCATTCAGGAGTTCGTGGCATGAGTGTTCCCGTTGGTCAGATGATGGCGGTGCTGAGGCATGTGGCGATCCAGCGGCTGCGGGGCAACCAACGGTATCCGTTGGTGCTCATGCTCGAGCCGCTCTTCCGCTGCAATCTTGCCTGTGCCGGCTGTGGCAAGATCCAGCATCCGGCAGAGGTGCTGCGTCAGAATCTCTCACCTGAGGAATGCTTTCGCGCGGTGGATGAGTGCGGGGCGCCAATTGTGGCGATTCCCGGGGGCGAGCCCCTGCTCCATCCGCAGATCGATGAAATCATCGCCGGCATCGTCGCCCGCAAAAAGTATCTCTATGTCTGCACCAATGCGATCAAGCTTGAAGAGATGCTGCCGCGGTTCACGCCGTCGAAATACCTTGCCTTCTCGGTCCATCTCGACGGCCTTGAGCGGGAACACGATGCGTCCGTCTGCCGCGACGGTGTCCACACGATGGCGGTCGATGCGATCAAGGCGGCCCGCCGGGCCGGCTTCCGGGTAACGACCAACTCGACGCTCTTCGCCGATGCCGATCCTGACCGCTGCCGTGAGTTCTTCGACGAAGTGATGGATCTTGGCGTTGAGGGAATGATGGTCTCTCCCGGCTACTCGTACGAGAAGGCGCCCGACCAGGAAAACTTTCTCTCGCGGGAGCGCAGCCAGGGGCTCTTCCGGTCGATCTTCCGGAACGCGGGCCGTCGCTGGCGGTTCAACCAGTCACCCGTTTTTCTCGAGTTTCTCAAAGGCGCTTGGGATCTCGAGTGCCGTCCCTGGGGCACGCCGTCGTACAGCCTGTTCGGCTGGCAGAAGCCCTGCTACCTGCTTGATGACGGCTATGCCGCCAGCTTTTCGGAACTGATGGAGACCACCGACTGGTCGGCCTATGGCCGGGCCAGTGGCAATCCCAAGTGCCAGCAGTGCATGGCCCACTGCGGCTATGAGCCTGCCGCGGTTGAGGCGACCTTTGGCTCCTGGCGGGGCCTCTGGCGGACAGCGCGGCTGATGCTGTTGGGCCCGCCGGAGCAGCCGGTCGCCTCGGCCCCCGAGCCGGTCGCTAGTCGTCCGCAATTTCCAATGCTGCCGGTCATCGATCCAGTACCGGCTGAGCGGGTGGCCTGATCAACTGCCACTGGCCTGGTTCATCAGCAGTCGCCGTGCCTCGATTGCTGCGCCGCGGGCCCCGGCCGTGTCTCCGCTGGGCATGATGGCAATCGGAATTTCGGCCTGTTCCTCCCGCTGCTCCGGCATGCCGGCACGAATCTCGGTGAGAAACCATTGCTGGAAATCGGTCGTGGTCTCGATCGCTCCGCCACCGACGATCAGGGCATCGGGGTCGAAGACGTTGATCATCTGATCGAAGAAAAGCCCCAGTGCCCGGGCCTGCACCTGAAAGATCACCCGGCACATCGGGTCACCATCAGCAGCCAGGCTGCGGACCCGCACCGCTGCAGCCGCCGGTTCAAGGCCGGTCAGTTCATGGCCGGGAAACTGCGGCAGGAAGTGCGGCAGCAGGTTTCGCCGGATGGCGGTCAAGGAACAGAGCGATTCCAGATCACCCGTCCGGCCACAGTTGCAGTGGGCCGAGATTCCTGTGAGCTCGGGCAGCTGCAAAACCAAGACCGCCACCGGCAGCAACACATGGCCGAGTTCACCGCCAAAGCCGTGGCTGCCGGCAACGACTGCTCCGCGGTGGATGATGCCACCCCCCAACCCGGTGCCGATGATTGCCGCAACGCTGGTTCTATCAGCCTCTTCGCCGAACAACGCGGCATGGCCCCAGACCGCGGCGGCATTGCCGTCGTTGAGGTAGTGAACCGGCAGGTCGAGCAGCGCTTCGAGTCCGCCCCGGATGTCAAAGCCAGCCCAGTCGGCGTGGACGAAATTGGTTGAACCGCGACGGCTGAGCACGCCGGCAGCTGAGGCTGGCCCCGGTGTGTCGAGGCCGATGGCAACAACGTCACTGCGGTCGGCCCCGACCCGAGCAACTGCCTGATCGAGCCCTTCGGCGATCTGCTGCAGGCAGACCTCGGGCCCCTCAACGCTCCTGGATGGATGCTCGCAGAGGTCTGTGATCAGAAACCGCCCCGCCTCATCAAGGAGGGTGACATTGACGGCTGTTCCGCCAAGGTCGATGCCGGCGACGAGGTTCGGCCCGGTGACAGACGTGGGTGTGTTGGGCATCTGGCTGGTTTCTGTTCAGGAAGAAATTCAAAGAATCGCGGAAGGCACAGAGGACACGACGAAAGCTCAGGGGTCTAGGCCCCCGGGGGGCTGCGGATAAAAAGCGAGCCAGGGATGGCCCGGGCCCCTTCGTATCTTTCGCGGTGCCCTCCGGCGAACAAATCGGGGCCAGGATCAGGTTCAGCCAGCCTCGAGCAGTTCCCGGCGGACGCGGCCGATGATGCTCCGCAGCCCCCGGCTGCGGAGCATGCCAAGAACCTCGTTTAGTCCGATGCGGTCAAGCAGATTTTCGTCAAGGTCGGCAGCTTCGGCCTGGGGGCGACCGGCCACCGCCTCAGCGAGTAACGCCACAAAGCCTTTTACCGTTGGCGCCTCCTCCGCTACCTCGGCCACCAGCCACATGCTACCGTCGGAAACCTCTGGCCAGAGATAGACCGAGGTCTGGCACTCATGCACGCGGCGGTCCTCTTGCTGCCTGCGGGCTTCGTACTCGGCCGTTAGCGGCGGCAGTCGAGCAGCGAAATCGAGCAGCAGTTCCAGCTTTTCGCGGCCATCGAGGTCGACGAACTCATCAACAATCCGATCAACGCGTTCGGTCACCGTGTCCATGGGCATATCACAGGTGCAGCTGAAGTGAAAAGCAGAGGCCGCAGTGAACCTGTCAGGCCTCTGGCAGCGGAGCAGCCGGCGGGTCCCCGCCCTCCGGCAGCGATCCCTTGACGATCGGCACGGCGACGCAGTTGCCCCACTCCATCCATGAGCCGTCATAGTTTTTGACGTTGCCGAAGCCCAGCAGGTACTTCAGCACGAACCACGTCAGGCTCGATCGCTCCCCGATGCGGCAGTAGGCGATCGTCGGGCTCCGCCGTTTCAGCTGGTTCGCCTTGCAGTAGAGCTTCTCGAGTTCACGGGCCGACTTGAAGGTGCCGTCGTCGTTGACGGACAGCGGCCAGGGGATGTTGACCGCCCCGGGGATGTGGCCTCCCCGCAGGGCGCCCTCGTTGGGGTAGTCGGGCATGTGCAGCCGCTCGCCGCTGTACTCCTCCGGGCTCCGGACATCGACGAGGTTCTTGCCCGCCTTCTGGTGCTTCAGGACCTCATCCCGGAGGGCCCGTACCGACTTGTCCTGTTCGGGGGCGGAATAGCTTGTCGCAGCATAGGCAACCCGATCACTCGACCATTCGCGGCCCTCGAGTTGCCACTTCTTGCGGCCACCGTTCATGATTTTGCAAGCG
Source organism: uncultured Pirellulales bacterium (assembly GCA_965662195.1). Classification (GTDB taxonomy): domain Bacteria; phylum Planctomycetota; class Planctomycetia; order Pirellulales; family UBA1268; genus UBA1268. The sequence continues at coordinate 16,711 of CBFIHA010000040.1, read as the reverse complement.
GGGTGTCCATAGAGCTTGAACACCCAGAAGGCGTAGCAGGCCCACCAGTTGTTCTTGTCGCCGTAGAAGACAACGGTGGTGTCGTTGGCGATGCCGTTGTCGTGGCAGATTTTTTCAAAGCCGGCGCGGTCGACGTAGTCTCGGATGGTCTGGTTTTGCAGGTCGACCTGCCAGTCGATCTCCACTGCTCCCGGAACATGCCCCTGCGTGTAAAGGGCCCGATCCTCGTTCGATTCCACGATCCGCACGGTCGGATCCTGCAGGTGTTCAGCCACCCAGTCGGTCGAAACGAGCACGTCGGGATCAGCGTAGTCGGCCATCGATACAGCTCCTCAAGCGGAAACGTTGCGGACCCCTGGGATCGTAGTGGATGCACCGCTGGCCTGCAACGACCGGCGGTCGGTGCCGCTCGCCGGGGCGGGCGGGACCAGAACCGCGGGGTAGCTCGTGACCACCGGGGTCGATGCGGTAGAATCAAGACTTCTAGGCGGCGGTCTACCCGCTCGTCATTCCCCGCCCGTTCGTCGCCGACCTCGATGGTTGCACTGATTCGCAGGAGTTTTGATGGGTCCCCAATTCATTTTCCAAATTACCGACCTCACCAAGAAATTCGGCCAGCGGGAACTGCTCAAGAACATCAACCTGGCGTTCTATCCCGGTGCCAAGATCGGTCTGCTTGGCCGCAATGGCGCCGGCAAGAGCACCCTGATGAAGATCATGGCGGGCATCGACAAGGAGTATGAGGGTGAGACCCGACTCGCCGACGGATTCACCGTGGGGTATCTCGAGCAGGAGCCGGAACTCGATCCTGAGAAGACGGTCTTCGAGAACGTCATGGACGGTGTTGATCAGGCCCGGGGCGTGCTCAAGCGGTACGAGGAGATCAACGCCCGCTTTGCCGAACCACTGGATGATGACGAGATGGAGAAACTGCTCGCCGAGCAGGCGGCGGTGCAGGATGAGATTGATGCCAAAAACCTCTGGGATCTCGATCGGCAGGTCGAGATTGCCATGGATGCGATGAACCTGCCGCCGGGGGACTGGGGCGTGACCAAGCTTTCCGGTGGTGAGCGTCGCAGGGTCGCACTCTGTCGGCTGTTGCTGGAGAAGCCCGATCTTCTCCTGCTCGACGAACCGACCAATCATCTCGATGCCGAGAGCGTTCTCTGGCTTGAGCGGTATCTGGCCGACTACACCGGCACGGTCGTGGCTGTTACCCACGACCGGTACTTCCTCGACAACGTCGCCAAATGGATTCTCGAGGTGGATCACGGCCGCGGGATTCCATTCGAGGGGAACTACACCGCCTGGCTCGAGCAGAAGCAGGCCCGGCTCGCCCTGGAGGAAAAGCAGGCTTCGGCCCGGCAAAAGACGCTCGCCAAAGAACTCGAGTGGGTTCGGATGTCACCCAAGGCCCGCCAGGCAAAAAGCAAGGCCCGCCTGGCGGCCTATGAGAAGCTGGCTGCTGATGACGCCGCCGCCCGCGACACCGACGCCGAGATCACCATTCCGGCCAGCCGGTCGCTGGGCGACCAGGTGATCGATGCTGAGGGGCTCTCAAAGGCTTATGGCGACAAACTGCTGTTCGAGGACCTCTCGTTCCGGCTGCCGCCTGGTGGCATTGTTGGCATCATCGGTCCCAACGGTGCGGGCAAGACGACGCTCTTCCGCATGCTCGTTGGCCAAGAGGAGCCGGACGCAGGCACCATCAAGGTTGGCGGGACCGTCGACATCGGCTACGTCGATCAGAGCCGCGATGCCCTCGATCCCGAGAAGACGGTCTTCGAGGAAATCTCTGGCGGCCACGACACGATTCAACTCGGTAAGCGGACGGTCAACGCCCGCAGCTACGTTGCCAAGTTCAATTTCATGGGGCCCGACCAGCAGAAGAAGGTCGGCACGCTTTCGGGTGGCGAACGCAACCGGGTCCACCTGGCCAAACTCCTGCGGACCGGGTCCAACCTGCTGCTCCTTGATGAACCGACCAACGACCTCGACGTCGACACCCTGCGGTCATTGGAAGAGGGCATCATCAACTTTGCCGGCAGCGTGGTGGTGATCACCCACGACCGCTGGTTCCTCGACCGGCTCGCGACTCATATCATCGCCTTCGAGGGCGACGGCTACGTCCATGTGTGTGAAGGCAACTTCGAGGTTTATGAGCGGAGCCGTAAGGAACGGCTCGGAGCCGATGCCGACGAGCCCCACCGCTTCCGTTACAAAAAAATCCATAGCTAGTGACACGCGAAACATCGGCCTCCTGCCGATTTTCGCTTGGGGCGACACGGGGCGAAGCCAAGGTTCGCCGCCGGTCGCCGGGAGCCCCGCCTCCTGCTGGGCGAGTGACACGCGAAACATCGGCCTCCTGCCGATTTTCGCTTGGGGCGACACGGGCTACCCCATGGGCAGCTGGACGGCCGCGGCAGCTGAGCGGATTTCTTTCGGCAGCGGAAAATAGACGTCTTCTTCGCGGACGGTCCGCTCTTCTACCAACACGCCGGTCGCCGTCGAGCCGAACCGCTGCTGCAGCCAGGCCACGCAGTCCTGCACCACCCGCTCCGGGGCACTCGCCCCCGCCGTGATCGCCACCGTCTCGCTGCCAGTGAACCAGGCTGGGTCGATCTCGTCGGCACCATCGATTAGGTAGGCCGGCACGCCCCGCTCGCGGGCCAGTTCGGCCAGCCGCTGGCTGTTGGAGCTGTTCTGGCTGCCGAGCACCAGTACCAGTTGGGCCTCCTGCGAAAGCTGCCGCACCGCCTCTTGCCGGTTCTGCGTCGCATAGCAGATGTCATCCTTGGGTGGACCGACCAGCTGGGGGAACCGGGCCTTCAGCGAGTTGATGATCCGCGAGGCATCGTCGACCGAGAGCGTCGTCTGCGTGAGGTAGGCAAGTTTGTCGTCAGGGCCAAAGGCCAGCGCCGCAACCTGGTCAGTCGTCTCGACCAAGGTGAAGGCCCCCGGGGCCTGTCCCATCGTGCCGATCACCTCATCGTGGCCCTCGTGGCCGATCAGAAAAATGTGGTAGCCCAGCCGGGCGTACTTCACCGCTTCAAGATGGACCTTGGTCACGAGCGGGCAGGTGGCGTCAATGGCCCGCAGCTGCCGGTCCTCGGCCACGCGGCGGACCTCCGGCGCGACGCCGTGGGCGGAGAAGAGCAGCGTCGCCCCCGCGGGGACCTCCTCGACGGTGTCGACGAAAATTGCTCCCTCTTTTTCGAAACGATCAACCACGTGTTTGTTGTGAACGATCTCGTGAAAGACGAAGATCGGGGTGCCGTACAGACGGATGGCTGTCTCCAGTGTTTCGATCGCCATATTGACGCCAGCGCAGAAGCCACGGGGGCCGGCAAGCAGGATTTTCATGAGAAAGATTGCCTGAAGAGGTATGAACGGACACTCACTCGGACGGCCCTTCATACTGTAAGATGCGTCCATCGGATCGACCAGAACGTTTTGCGGAACCCTATTCCCCATGCCGGCTGCGAACGCTGCCCCCTGTCAGGCGGCCCAGCGGGATCCGCCAGCCTGGCGGCTGGCCCCCCTGCCCTCCGACCTCAGTCTGCCCGCCGCCGAGGCCTTCTGCCGTCGGGTCGCGGCAGCCCATTACGAAAACTTCACCGTTGCCAGCCGGCTGGTGCCGGCCGCTCTGCGTCAGGACCTTGCAACCGTCTACACCTACGCCCGCTGGAGCGACGACCTGGCCGATGAGTCGGTTGGCGATGCGTCGGCGTCACTGGCAGCCTGGCGGGAGGGGCTTGAACGCTGCCACGCCGGTCAGCCCGACCATCCGGTCTATGTCGCGCTCGCCGACACGATCCAGCGACGGCGACTGGCAATCGACCCGTTCGCCGATCTCCTCGATGCCTTCATGCAGGATCAATGGCGGGACCGGTACGCCGACCGGGATCAACTGCTCGACTACTGCCGGCGGTCGGCCAATCCGGTCGGTCGGATCGTTCTCGCGTTGGCGGATTGCCGTGATCACCAGCAGGTTGCGCTCGCCGATGCAATCTGTACGGGCCTGCAACTGGTCAATTTCTGGCAGGACGTCCGCCGGGATCGGCTGGCTGGCCGGATCTATCTGCCAGCGGTCGACATGCAGCGGCACGGCGTCAACGAGTCGATGCTCGACGCCGATCGAGCCACGCCCGAACTCGTCGGGCTGATCCGGGACCAGGTGGCCTGGGCCCGTGGCTTCTTCGATCGCGGCGGGCCACTCGTCCGCTCCGCGCCGGTCGTGTTGAGGCCGGCCATCGGGCTGTTCCTCGCCGGTGGCCGGGGGGTCGCCGACGCGATCGAGCGGGCCGGCTTCGATCCGCTCGTCCGCCGGCCAACCCTCAGCCGGCGGACTAAGCTCGCCCTGGCCGTCCGCGCTGCGGCAGGGATGGTCCAGGGCCGGCTGGCAACACTGATCGGTCGGGGGTGAGCAGCCGATGCAACGAGCGGACGATGCCATCTGCCGGGCGGTGCTGGCCAGCAGCGGCTCCAATTTCGCCCTGCCACTGCGGCTGCTTCCGCCGGAGAAGCAACGGGGTTCGATCGCCCTTTACGCCTTCTGCCGGCTGGCCGATGACATCGTCGATGATCCGGCGGACGGCGTCGGGGCTGCCGCGCAGCTCGACCGCTTTGAGGAGCAGCTCCGCGCTGGGCTGGTCGGCCGGCCTGTTGATGAGCCGGTTCTGCGAGCTGTCGCCGCCACCGCCGGCCGCTTCGCGGTTCCCGCCGAGCATCTCTTCGCAATCATCGACGGCGTCCGGCTCGACCTGGTTGCGCGGCAGTATCAGACCGTGGCCGAACTGGTTGCCTACTGCCGCAAGGTCGCCTCGGCGGTCGGCCTGGCCGCCGTACCGATCTGGGGGCTCCGCGCGGGGGTGAAGGCCGCCGACTGGACGGCCGCTGCCGATGCCTGCGGACTGGCCTTCCAGTGGACGAATATCCTGCGGGATGTCGTCGAGGACCGGGACCGCGGCCGCTGTTACCTTCCGGCTGAGTCATTCCTCGCGGCCGGCTGTACCCTGGAGGATCTGGCCGCAGCCCGGCCAAGTTCGGCCCTGGCGGCCCTGGCAGCCGGCGAAGTTGCCCGCTGCCGCTGCTGGTTTGCCGAGGCGGCCAGTCTCGACCGGCTGCTGTCGGCTGATGGCCAACGGGTCTTCCGGGCGATGTATGGTGTCTATCGTGAATTGTTCCGGGCCGTCGAGCAGGCCGGGGGCGATATTTTCTGCCGCCGCGTCCGGCCGCCGAGGTGGCGGCTGCTGGCCGGTGGGCTTGGCAGCATCATCAGGGGACCCCGGTGAGAACCACCCAGACCACCAGACCCGCTTTCGCTGGCGGCGATTCGGCAGTGATGGCCGGGCAGCGGCCCCGGGTCGTCATTGTCGGTGGCGGGCTGGCCGGGCTGGCTGCCGCGGCCGCGGCGGTTGAGGCGGGGCTGGTGGTGCATCTGGTCGAGGGCCGTCGGCAGTGCGGTGGACGCGCTGCGTCGTTTGAGGATGCCAGCGAAGGCACCCTGGTCGATGCCTGCCAGCATGTGGCGATGGGCTGCTGCACCAACTTTCTCGACCTCTGTCGATTGGCGGGTATCGGGCAGTGGCTACGACGGGATCGGACGCTCTGGTTCATCGGTCCCGACGGCCGCCGGGCCGCCTGCACCCCGGCCGGCTGGCTGCCGGCCCCATTGCATCTGGCGCCGCTGCTCCTGGGCATGCGGCATTTCAGCCTGCGGGAAAGAGCCGCTCTCGCGGTCGGCATGCTGCGGCTGGCCTCCTGGAAGCCGGCCGCAGGTGAGGCGGTGGAGCCGACCGCGGCCACCTGGCTTGCCGCCCGACAGCCCGAGCGGGTGATCGAGCTGTTCTGGCAGCCGGTGATTGAGAGTGCCCTCGGCGAGTCGATCGACCTTGTCGGTCTCTCCGCAGTTAAGAAGGTTGCCGTTGACGGCTTTCTTGCGCACCCAACCGCCGCCGATCTCTGGGTGCCGACCCGGCCGCTCGGGGATCTCTTTGGTGAGCGGCTGGTTGACTGGCTCAAAGCCCGGGCGGTGACGATCAGTTCCGGCCGGCAGGTCACTGCGGTCGAGTGGGATGCTGATGGTCGGGCGACCGGGGTCCGGGCCGGTGGCGAGTTGATCGCGGGCGACGCCGTCATCCTGGCAGTGCCCTGGCGGGCGGCGGCGCGGCTGGTTCCCGAACTGCTGCCGCCTGTGGACGAGGCCTTCGCCGGGTCGCCAATCACAGCAGTCCACCTTTGGTTCGACCGGCCGATCATCGATCTTCCCCATGCCGTGCTGGTCGGCCGGGTGTCACAGTGGGTCTTTCAAGGCGAGCAGACCGAAGGCCACAGTCCAGCTGCGGCAGCCGAGGGCCGGATGCATCACTGTCAGGTGGTGATCAGTGCCTCCCGCGGCCTCTGCGGCGGTGACCGGGCGCTCCTGCTCGAGACGGTGGTCGGTGAGCTGCGGCAGATTTTCCCGGCAGCGCGGCAGGCCCGGCTGCTGCGGTCCCGAATCGTCACCGATCCGACGGCGGTGCTCTCGGTCCGCCCTGGTGTCGACAGGGTGCGGCCGCAGGCTCAGACGGCGGTGCCAAATCTCTTTCTGGCCGGCGATTGGACCGCGACCGGTTGGCCCTCAACGATGGAAGGAGCGGTTCGCAGCGGCCGGCTGGTGGCCGCTGCGGTTGCGCGGTTGCTGGGACGAACCGCTCCGCCGCTCACAGCCGATTTACCTAAAAACGCGCTGGTCAAGTTCTTCGTCCGCAGCTGAACCGGCGGTGCGATCAGCCCGCTCCTGTCGGATCGTGAGCATTGGGTCAGAAATACCACTCGACCCGACAAATTTCTTGCGTAGCCCGGAAAGCTGAACTAGTTTCAACAGGGTAACGGTTCATTCAGGCTGGCAACTCCGGCTGGTTGTCGCACGATGCGACAGGCCGGCCGAATCGGTTCGCTACTGCCAAAACGCAAGGAATCTGCGAATGATCAATCAGGTGAGCCCCACTGAGCAGGGGGCGAATGGAATCGGGTCGATGTCGAGCGCCTGGGCGGTCGTCGCGGCGGCCCGCGCTGGTGCCGCGGATGCCCGATCGGCGGCGGCGAATGCCCTGCCGGCGACGGCGCAGGCTTTGCGGAGCGGCCTTCATGCGACCGGCTTTGCGATCGGGTTCACTGTCTGTTTCCCTGCTTTCCTGGTCGCCCGGCTGATGCCGCGAGACAACTGCGTTGCCTACGGCCTTGTCGATGGCGGCCGGGCAGCCTGCGATCTGGCCCGGGAAACCGTTCGCCCCGTCGGGCGGTCCGACAGGCTGCCAGAACTGGCGGTTGTGCAGGCCTGATCCTCTCCCGCAACGCCCGCACCGCTCGGGCTCGCTTTCCCCTCATCATTCACGGTCAAGGAGGGCCGCCCCACTGATCCCCGCCCTCTTGTCGCAGGAACGCTTTCATGACCCGCTCTGAGTTCGGTTATTTTTGCGCCGGTGTCGCCGCCGGTGCCCTGGGCCACAAGTTCTACCCACAGCTCCAGCAGAAACTGTCGCCCTATATGGCCGGTGCGATGGTCTTCGCCCAGCAGGCTTTTGGCGACGCGATGAAGTCGGCAATGGAAGCGGCCGAGGCGATGCAGGCCGGTGGCGGACCGGTTGGGGCCGACTTTTTTGCGACCGCGGCTGAGCCCGCTGCCGCAGCCGACCAGCCAGCCAGTGGCAATGATGAGGCTGCCCGCGGAGCGGCCTGACCAGAGGGGCTTCGGCCTGCACCATCCAGCTGTTTTTCCATCGGTCCCTCAGCTCAGCTTTTGCATCCGCCACCTTTCGCCACCGAGTCATCCCGATGAGCATTCGCGTCACCTTCCCCAAGGCCGGGCATATTAAGGTGCACGGCCTGATCTTCGCGGATGCTGCCAGCGAGGAGTGTCGCCGGTTCATTGAGCGGGTGTTCGAGGCCGAGGAGGTCGAGCATGTCACGCTGGCCGGTGGGGCCGAACCCGGGGCGGTACTCCGTTTCGCCACCGAAAAAACCACCGCTGCCCGGCTGTTGGCCAAACTCTCCGAACAGCTGACGCGGTCGGTGACCGAGAACGGCGCGACCGACGCGGTGGCTGCTGGCCGGCCGGCGTTACCACCAACCTCCGCCTGGGGGCAGACAGGCCGAGGTGAGGTCCAGCTGCAGCGGCACGATGCCCATGTCTCCAGCTGGTGCGTGGTGCGGGAACGATTTGGCTATGTCAAGCTCCGCCACCCGTCCCTCCACCGCCGCAGTGAGGTGGCCCAGGCGGTCGAACGGGAGCTGATGAGTGTGCTGGGCATTGAGAAGTATGCCACTAACACGCTGCTTTCGACCCTGGCGGTCGATTACGACCCGCGGCACCTCTCGCGGCAGCAGGTGGTCGAAATTCTCGACAATGTGCTGGCCGGCACCACGGTGCCGAAGAAGCTCGACAAGCTTGATCTGTCGCTGGCGCTCTGTACCGCCAGCCTGCCGCTGGCGGCGGCGGCCCAATTTGCCTTTCCGCCGCTTTTGCCGCTGGCCGCAGTGCTCTTCGCCTACACCTCGATCCCGACCTTCCAGGGCGCTTACGAACTGGCGGCGAAGGAGAAGCGGATCGGCTGTGACACGCTCGACGCCCTCGTGGTGATTGGCTGCCTGGCGACACTGCAGATCTTTCCCGGCGCCGTCCTCTGCTGGTGCTTGGCCTTCGGCCGGACCCTCGTGCAGCGGACCGAGGACCGCTCCAAGAAGATGCTGCTCAATGTCTTCGGCAAGCAGCCCCGGTTTGTTTGGGTAGTTCAGAATGGCGTCGAGATCCAGGTGCCGATGCAGGATCTCAAGCAGGGTGACATCATCGTGGTCAACACCGGTGACGTGATGCCGGTCGACGGGGTGGTCTCCGAGGGCTACGCCATGATCGACCAGCATGCCCTCACCGGCGAGAGCACGCCGGCTGAGAAGGGGCCGGGCGACCGGGTCTTCGCCTCGACGGTGCTGGTAGCGGGCAAGGTCTTCGTAGCTGTCGAGTGCAGCGGCACCGAAACCGCCAGCGCCAAGATCGGCAAGATCCTCGCCGACACCGCTGGCTACAAGCTTTCCCGGCAGCATGCCGGCGAACGCCTGGCCGACCGGGCGGCCGGCCCGATGATCGGTCTGGGAGCCCTCGGCTATGCCGCCCTCGGCCCGGCTGGGGCTGTGGCGATCGTCAACTGCGACCTTGGTACCGGCATTCGAATGGCCGCCCCGCTGGCGATGCTCAGCTCGTTGTCGCTCTGTGCCAGTAAGGGCATCCTGATCAAGGACGGCCGGGCCCTCGATCTGATGAACGAGGTCGACACGGTACTCTTCGATAAGACGGGCACGCTCACCCGTGAGCGGCCCGAGGTCGGCACGATTCATGCGTGCAATGGCTGGGACGAGGAGTCGATCCTGCGGTACACAGCGGCGGCCGAGCAGAAGTTTCACCATCCAATCGCCCTGGCGATTCTCCATGCTGCGGAGGAACGCGGCCTCAAGCTACCGCCGGTCGAGGACAGCGAACTCAAGGTCGGCTTCGGCATCACCGTGCAACTCGACGGCCACTCGGTTCGGGTCGGCAGCCGGCGGTTCATCGAGCAGGAGGGCCTGCCGATCACTCCCGATGTGGCCACCGCCCTCGAACGGGCCCATGCACTGGGAAACACCATGGTGCTGGTGGCAATCGATGATGCTCTCGGTGGGGCGATTGAGCTGCAGGCCGCGATCCGGCCCGAGGTCACCGCGATCGTCAAGGGGCTGCGGGACCGGGGCATCAAGCATCTCGCAATCATCTCGGGTGACCACGAGGCCCCGACCAGGCGACTGGCTGAACAGCTTGGGATGGACCGTTACTTCGCCCAGGTGCTGCCGGCCGACAAGGCCGACTATGTGGCCAAGCTGCAGGCTGAGGGCAAGAAAGTCTGCTTTGTCGGTGACGGAATCAACGACTCGATCGCCCTGAAGCAGGCCAACGTATCGATCTCGCTGCGGGGGGCTTCGACCATCGCCACCGATACCGCCCACATTGTCTTTCTTGATGAAGGGTTGGCCCACCTCTGTGAGCTCCGCGACATTGCCCAGAACCTGAACCGCAACGTCAAGCGGAGCTGGAACATGATCGTGGTCCCGAACATCGTCTGCGTGGCCGGCGTGTTCACCGCTGGCTTCGGCATCTGGGCCAGTGTTGTCTTCAACAACATCACCGCGATCGCGGCGCTTGCCAACGGCCTTTGGCCGATGCGGCAGGTTGCGGCCAACGAGAAGAAGCGGCGGCAGGCGCTGACTGCGGCAGTTGCCGGTGAACAGCCAGGGGGGGGGCAGGCGGCGACTGAAGTGGTCCCGGAGTCGTCGGCGAGTGGAGCAGCTGGCCGGGGCGATCGCCCGGTGGCGAAGGGACAGGTCAACGGTCACGCCGGCAACGGTCACGCCGGCAATGGCGCTGCGGGCCGAAGGGTGAGCCTCGAGTCAACCGGTTCCGCCGGCTCGGCTGCCGGGGGAATCGCCGTCGGGAAAGCATCGCAGCCAGCGACTTGAAGCAAAGGCTGCAGGACTGTTCGGACGGTGGGTGAGCCGTGGCTGAGGAGCGCGAAACGATGGCGGCAGGCCCGGAACCAGAGCATGCAGCCACCGTCGTTCCGCTGGCGGTTCACGTCGATGCCCGCCGGCGAATCGTTCATGTCCAGTCCCCTGCCCTGCGGCGGGGCCAGCCGCAGTCCCGGCTGCGGTTTCTTGCCCGGGCGTTCGCCTGCCCACTGGTGCAACGGGTCACTGTCAATGCCCGCACCGGCACGGCTGAAATCGGCTTGCTGCCTGCGGGGGCTGGACTGAACCGCGTGGTCAACGAACTGGCCCGGGCGATCCGGGGTGAGGTGGCTCCGATCGATGCCGCCGTTCCTCGCGACTGTCTCGACCGGGCCTGCGTCACGGTCGAGCGGCTGGGCGGTCGGCTGATCACCTGGCGGGTCGGGTCAGCCCGGCCCGATGTCCTGCGGCTGCGGCACCCGCGGCTGCGGCGGGACCGGGTGCTGGCCCGCCGCCTTGAGCGGATGCTGGTGGCGATCCCGGGGGTGAAGGAGATTCAGCTGACCAGTTGGACCGCTGACCTGGTGGTCCGGTTTGACCAGCAGCGGCTCGACACGGAGACGCTGTTGACGGTGCTGCAGCATGCGGTCGATGAGCAGGCGGGCATCCCCCTGGCCGCATCACCACTTGAGATGGCCAATACCTCGGCCACCCTGGGCGTCGCCGCCCTGGCCGACTTCGTGGTGCCGGCACTGGCACCGGTGAGTGCCTGTCTGCTCGTCGGCAACAACCTGCGAACCTTTGCGGCGGTGGGGGGCGACATCCGGCGCCGCCGCATCGGGATGCCGACGCTCGCCACGGCGATCATCCTCGGCACCCTGGCGACGGGCCAGTTCCTCGCCTCGGGCATCATGGCCTGGTCGTACGACTTCTGGAAGCGGCGGCATCGCCGCGACATCGAGGCGGAACGGCTGCTGCTGCTCGATGATGCCATTCCGCTGCCAGCCTGTTCCAGCCTCAGTGCTGGCGACGGTAACGGCCAGGTGCAGCCCCTGGAGGCCTTTGCCGTCGGCGATCGGCTGCGGCTGAACACCTGGGATGTGGTTCCGGTGGACGGGGTGGTGCGGTCGGGTGGTGGCGTGGTCGACGAGCGGTGTGTCCGCGGGATTGCCGGAGCCCGTCGGACCACCGCGGGTGAACGACTGCTGGCCGGCACCATGCTGCTGGGAGGTGAACTTGAGTTCGAAGCCACCGCTGCGGCCAGCGACTCAAAGATTGCACGGATCGCCGGCATCCTGCGGGAGGCGACGCTGCACCGGCCAGGCCGGATGGCGGTAACGGCCCAGGCCGAGCGGTTCGCGGAGGAGATGGCCGGGCCTGCTCTGGCAACCGCCGGCCTGGGGCTACTGGCAGGTGATGTGACCACGGCAGTAGCGATCATGCGGCCCGACTATGCCAGCGGTGAGGCGGTCGCGGTTTCCTTTGAAGATCTCGATGCCGTGGCCTGCGGGCTTGCAGCGGGCTTCCTGCTCAGTTCCGCCGCCGCCGTCGATGCGTTGGCTGCCGCTGAGACGCTCATCGTCGTGGAGCATGAGGCCCTCAGTGAACGGTGTGTCGAACTGGTTGGCGTCGAAACATCGCTGCCGGAAGAACGCGAGGCGGTTCGCTGGGCGGCGAGCCTGGCCCGGCACCTTGCCTGCGAACGGCGGACTGCGTTGGCCGAGGCGGCGCGGGCACAGCGATGCGTGCTGGTCGATCCCCCGGTGGAATCCTTCGGCGGCCGGGACGGGCTCGCCATCACCTGCCGGCACGGGGGCCGGACTTTCGTGCTCCGGGAAGCGGCAGCTGCGGCGGCAGGAATGCCGGCTGGTCTGACGCTTGAGATTGATGGCGTGCTGGTGGCCCGGTTTTCCTTTCGCGAGTCACCCCGCCGGCGGTGCCGGATGGTAGCGGAGCTGCGGGAACTCAAACCGATCCGCGTCATCCTGCAAGCGGCCGGCTCGGCCGACGACGACGATGGCGTCAGCGGCCGGTACGCCGACCTCGGCTTTGATGAGATTCGCCGCGGGACCGACCCTGAGGCGGTTGCCGCGACTGTCCGGGCCATCCGTCGCACCGGTCGGCGGGTCGCCGTCGCCGGTCCGACCGATGCGATTGCAGCCGCCGCCAAGCTCGCCGACGTGGCAATCGACCTCGGGAGTGCCGGCGACGTGGCGGCGGCGGCGGCAGCGGTCGGCATGGTCTCGCTTTCCGGGCGGCTCGATACGCTGCCGGCGCTGGTGGCAGCAGCCGGCCAGCGGAAGGCCCGGCTGGCCACCGCCCGCCGGCTGAGCATCCTGCCGAATCTGGCCTGTGTCTTCGGTGCGTTCTTCCTGGGATTTACCAGCCTCATCGCGGCGGTCGTAACCAATGTTGGCACCCTCAGTATCTACAACCGGTCGGCCCGACGGCTGCACGCCAACCGGCGGCAGCACTGGCTGCAGCATCGGCCCACGCTGCCGGTGCGACTGCGTTCGATGCAGCCTGCTGTCGATGCCCGGGCAGCCGTGCCGCAGGCCGGCGGCCATGATCAGCCCGCTGCACCCACCGCAGATGTGAGGAGTCGATGAGAATTCCCCCTGCCACTACTGCGTCCGGGCCGGCTGCTGACTACACTCCGCGGCGTACGGCGGTGACGAACGCTGGCCAACCTGGAGGTCAGCACAACCGGCCCGTCGCCGCCCAGGCTGCGGAAGCCGCCGCTGGAAAGGCCCCGATGCAACCGCCGCAGGAGATCGAGGCCCGACTGGCAGACCTGCCGAAGGAGGTGGGCGTGCTGCTGATGACGATCGGAACGATGGGAGTTGTCCTGCCCGGGATTGTTGGTACACCCGCACTGCTGGCCGGAGGCCTGATGCTTTGGCCCCGCGGCTTTCGAGTGGTCAACGGCTGGCTGCAGCGCAAATGCCCGAAACTGCATGGCCACGGTGCCGCCCAGCTCATCCGCTACCTTGATGACCTTGAACGACGCTACCCAACCGCAACTCGCAGAGGATGATGATGACCGACAGCCCACTTCCTCCTGATTCGACCAATGGCCAGCCTGGCGTGACGGCCACTGCTACGCCGACGCTCTCGCCGTATGAAGCGGCCCGGGTGCGGGAGATCGCTGCCTGGAAAAGTACCCGCGTCAGCCGGCTCACCGAGGTGATCGACACCCTGACGGCGCCGGTGACCTGGGCCGTTGGGCACTTCATCCCCCGGGCGGCCGTCACCAAGGTGGTGACCTCGATGGAATGGGTCGTGCACCGGTCAGACCCGCTGAATGAGGTGCTCAAGGCGGCTGGTGTCAACACTCTGGCGGCACTCCGTGACGGCCGGCTGGAGGAATGCGATGCCCTGGCCTCGATGTTCACCGCCCGGGCTGAGCGGTTTGCCTTGGTCGAGTCGGCCGCCAGTGGATTTGGTGGCCCGCTGTTTCATGTGCCGGCCCAGCTCATCGCTGCCCTGCGATCGATCACCCGGGTTGGCCACTGCTACGGCTACGAACTTGACGACACCCTTGGCCATGCCGTGGTGCTCGACGTCCTCGAAATCGCCACCCTCGACTCCTTTGAGGAGCGGCAGCGGCTGATCGAGCGGCTCCATGTTGCGATCGACCGGCAGGAGCAGGCACTGCCCGGGGGTGAGGATATGCTCCACAGCACCAGCCGCAATCTGATTGCGGAGGAAGCGGTCGACCTGATTCCGGTGGTTGGTACAGCGGTATCGTTCCTGTTTGATAGCCAGTTCATGCATGGCATTGATGAGGCGGCCCGGCGGATTTTTCAGGAGCGTTGGCTGCGTGACCACGGCCGGGTTGAGGAAATTCCGCCAGCCCCGGTGGAGACAAGACGCAGCAGCCTGGAGGAGTTCGGTCTGGCCCTCGGCCAGGGGCTTTATTGCGTCGGTGCCGTGACCGGATTCACGATCAGTTTTCCGTGCCGGCTGGTTCAGCGGGCAGTCGGCCGGGGTAAAAATCCGGTCAGCCTCGGGGCCCGTCATGGCACCGACCGGGCCGTGCATGATGCCCGGGAATTCCTTGCCGGAGTGAAGAGTTCCTATGAGGAACAGGCCGTGGCAGTCGAGCCGCAGCCAGTTTGAGTGATCAATTCCCGGCTCAGACTGAAATTGGCGGTGACAGAAACGGATGAGACGTTTGCACCCGGAGGGTGGGCGAACTAGGCTTTGATTGAAAAGGCTACCGCTGGCCCGAGAGCAAGCTGCTTTGGTATCTGGCAAGGACGGCGAAGCAGCCAGATTTGCAGATCTGGCGATGCAGCCGGACGTAGCCAGAGGGCAAATGAGCCGCTCGAAGCCAGGTACTGAGTTTTCAGACAGAGCCTCGATTCAGTAGAGACCTTGGAGCCAGACAGATGACCAATCCAGATACCGCAGCCCAGGATCCGACCTCAGCCGATCCGCTTTCGGCCGTTGCTGACGCCATGCAACAGGCCGCTTCGAGCGTGCAGGAAGGGGCGACTGCCGCCCGCGATGCGGCTGAAAAAGCCTTGCCCTCGGTCGGACTGTTTGCCAGCAGATTCGTTTACACCACCTGCTATGCAGTCTCCTACGGCGTGGTCTTCCCGATGGCGCTCGTCGCCCTCTCGGTGCCGCAGAACAATCCGTTGGTGCATGGCATGGTCGACGGCTCCCGGGCTGCCCGGAACAAGGTCGATGAACTGCTTGGCGGTGGCAGTGGGGCAGCGGCCGACGAGTCGGTCTGAGCGGTCCGACTACCGATGGGACCGAACGGACTGGCTGAACTTCGTTCGGGTTCAGCCACGATCGGCCGGCTTTTCCATTGCCCGGGCAAGATCACCGAGGCCGCGGGCCAGTCCCTGGGAGTGTCCCAGACTCTGCTCCCAGAGTTTCCAGAGATCGACCGCGGCCCGGGGGCGGCGGCCGATGGCACCGAGGGCGGCCCCCAGCCGGTGCATCGCCGACTGTGGCTTTGTGAGCCTGATCACTTCCTGGGGCAGGGTCTCGTCGGCCGTGTCGGAGATGACCCGGCAGGCAAAGAACCCAATACCAGCCGTGGCGGCAACGGCGGCGA
This sequence comes from uncultured Pirellulales bacterium, assembly GCA_965662195.1. Taxonomy (GTDB): domain Bacteria; phylum Planctomycetota; class Planctomycetia; order Pirellulales; family UBA1268; genus UBA1268. The sequence goes on along the minus strand of CBFIHA010000040.1, from coordinate 1,122 downwards.
CAGCGTAGGACTCCATGTCGACCAGGCTGGCCCCGGTGGTTGCCCGCAGCAGTTGCTTGGCGGCCACATCAATGACGACATCACTGACCGTCACCAGGGTTCTGCCAGCGGTCGGCTGGTCGGCCCCATGGGTTTCCAGCAGTTCACGATCGACCGCCAACGGCGGCCGCTGGGCGGCACTACCGTCAATCAGCCGGTCGGGGAGAACCAGCTGTCCCCGGGGGAGGCTCGCGTCGAGCCCACCGGCGAAGCCGGCCGAAACGAGCCGCCGGGGACGGTGTCCGTCGATGATGAGTTGGGCCGCCCGTGCCGCGGCCGCCTCGCCGACGCCGCCGACAGCCCAGACAACCGGTCGTTCAGCCAGCAGGCCTGCGGAGATGCTGAGGCTCGGGCCCCGATAAGTGACCGTTTCTGAGACCGACCGCTCAAAGCTGTGGGCTTCAATTGGCAGGGCGAAGATGATGCCGAGGCAACAGTCGGAGCCGGGAAGGTTGGCGTGTGGCATTATGAAGAAAGGCGGCGTGCCAGCGTGGTGGTGGAAAAGTCGATTGCAGGCCTCTGCTCATGGAGGGTGAATCCCGGCAGCCTCAGCTGTCTGTGGAACAAGCCGTCCCTGGTTCTTGCCGGTGAACGCCGGCGACAAACGCTACCCGCTGGACCTCTTGGCGGCAGCGCCGGTTCGCGAGGGTGTCTGGTCGCCGTCTCCTGTTGCGGCAGAACTGTCCCACAGGCTGCTGATGGTTTCTGGCGAACGAACGCGGTCTCTCAAGGCAAGCATCTGTGGGGCACTTCCCTGGGGGGTGCCTTATCAGCGGTTTCGTGCGGCTGGACGGACCGCTACCGCCGGTCTGCTGAAGAGGGTCGGCGGTTCTGCAGCACTTCGTTGAGTGACTCCGCCACCTGTGTTGCCAGCACCCGCGAACCCTCTTGGGTGTAGTGGACGTCCGCTGGTTTGCCGATCTCTACCAGCCGCGGCAGGGCGAAGGCGTAGAGGTCATTGACGGCGATTCCCGCCTGCTGCATCACCTTCAGTGCCACCGCGTTGTAGCGGACCTCGTCACCGGGGACCCGCCCCTTCGCCCCCTGGGGGATCGGGGTGGTGGAGCACCAGATAAGCTCAGC
>CBFIHA010000039.1:0-32298 GCA_965662195.1 uncultured Pirellulales bacterium | reverse complement strand
GCCACAAACCTTGGCTTTGTGGCGTTGTGCCCCAAGGAAAGCCGGGCAGGATGCCCGGTCTTTCCGTGAAGCCAGCCGCCGCCCCGGCCCCACCCGGCGGCAGGAAGCCGCCAATGAGCACCAGCAGAACGCCACAAACCTTGGCTTTGTGGCGTTCTGCCCCAGGAAAGCCGGGCAGGATGCCCGGTCTTTCCGTGAAGCCAGCCCCGGCCCCACCCGGCGGCAGGAAGCCGCCAATGAGCACCAGCAGAACGCCACAAACCTTGGCTTTGTGGCGTTGTGCCCCAAGGAAAGCCGGGCAGGATGCCCGGTCTTTCCGTGAAGCCAGCCCCACCCGTAAACCGCTCTAGGGGATGGCGGGCCCCGACGGCTACCCTCTCGCCATGAAGCCGACGGCGAGAACAACAGCGTCCTGTGCCAGTTCCAGTCCGGTTGGGCTGGAGCCGCAGGCTCTCCTGCGGATCGTCGGTTTCGACCCCGGGCTGAATATCACCGGCTATGGGGTCATCGAAATCTCGGCTGGTCAGACGCGACTGGTCGAGGCGGGGACGATCCGCTCCCGTGGTGAAACCATCGAGGCGAGACTGCTGACGATCTACCGGGGGGTCAGTGAAATTCTCTCAACCTTCCGCCCCGGCTCGCTGGCAATTGAACAACTGTTTGTCCACACCCGGTTTCCCAAGACCGCGATCCTGATGGGCCATGCCCGGGGCATCATCTGCCTGGCCGCTGCCGAGGCGGACCTGGAAGTCCACCACTATCTGCCGAACCGGGTCAAAAGCATGCTTACCGGCAGTGGTCATGCCGGGAAGGAGCAGATGCAGCTGGCCGTGCAGCGGGAACTGCAGCTGCGGACCAAGCCCGAGCCGGCCGACGCCGCCGACGCCCTCGCCATTGCCCTGGCCGACTATCACCTGCGGCTTCGTCCCCGGCCCGGCGGCCGGCCGCGATTCCGGGAGAACACCTGAAGATGATTCGCAGAATTTCCGGCGTGGTGGAACGCATCGAACCGGCCGCCATCGAACTGGCAGTCGGCGACATCGTCCACGAAATCCTGGTGCCCGACATGGTGCGGCGGCAGCTGCAGCCAAAGCTCGGTAGCAAGGTGTCGCTCTTTACGCTGGAGTACCTCGAGGGCAACCCGACGCGGGGCAACATGGTGCCCCGGCTGGTCGGCTTCCTTTCCGAGGTGGAGCGGGAATTCTTTGAACTCTTCTGCGAGGTCGACGGTGTCGGAGTTCGCAAGGCCCTGCGGGCGATGATCCGCCCGGTCGGCGAGGTGGCCACCGCCATCGAAGAGCAGGACGCCGCCGCCCTTTCGAGGCTGCCCGGGGTCGGGGCCGCGACCGCCGAGCGGATCATCGCCAAGCTGCGGCGGAGGATGCCCAAGTTCGCCCTGCTGGTGGCCCGCGACGCGCCGGCCGACCAACGCGAGGCCGCTGACGTGCTGGCCGAGACCTTTGAAGTCCTGCGGAATCTTGGCCATTCGGACACCGATGCCCGCCGGCTGGTCGACGGCCTCCGCGGGGGGCGGCGAAAGATCGGCGACGTTCAGGCCGCCCTCGAGGCGATCTATCGGCAGACCCACGGGTAGCGTTGCTGGTCTGTCGGAACTGCCGCTCGGGGCGGCGAAAGTCTCGTCGCGGGGCGAGGGTATGCCCAACGCTTCTCCAGCGTTCGCCGGCTCCGCGTCGCCTGCTGGAAGTGTCGGACCGCTGCTTCGGCTTCCCGATGAATCGCCCGCCCGCAGCAGTTGCTACAGTGGTGGGAATCCCGGAGGCGAATAGCCGTGAGTGAATTCCGTGAGCCGTCGATCGAGCCGCTGGAGGATCAGCCGCCGGAGGACCGCGTGCTGCGGCCGCAGCGGATGGGCGAGATGATCGGCCAGCGGGATGTCCATGAGCGGCTCTCGATTGCCATCGACGCCGCCCGCAAGCGGTCAGAGCCGCTCGGCCACATCCTGCTCGACGGGCCGCCGGGCCTCGGCAAAACAACCTTTGCCACTTGTATCCCCCATGAACTCGGCGTCAGCCTCCAGATCGCCAGCGGTGCGGCGCTCGCCGCGCCCAAGGACCTGCTGCCTTATCTGACCAATGCCGCGGCCGGATCGGTCCTGTTCATCGATGAGATCCATCGGCTGCCGATTGCGGTGGAGGAGTTTCTTTATCCGGCAATGGAGGATTTCAGGATCGATATCACCCTTGGCGAAGGGATGAGCGCCCGGACGATCAACATGCCGCTGCAACCCTTCACCCTGGTCGGAGCAACCACGCGGGCGGGACTGATCTCGGCACCCCTCCGCGATCGCTTCGTGGTCCGCGAGCATCTCGACTATTACACGGTGCCGGAACTGGCGAGCATCGTCGTTCGCTCCGCCGGCAAGCTCGACATGCCGATGGACGAGACCACCGCCGAGGAGGTCGCCCGTCGCAGCCGGGGCACGCCCCGGCTGGCCAACAACCGCCTCCGCTGGGTGCGGGACTTCTCCACCAGCCGGGCCGCGGGCCAAGTCGACTTGAAAATCGCCCGGACCGCTCTCGAGATGCAGGGCATTGACGAACTTGGGCTCGACGGCTTCGACCGCCGGTATCTGGAAACCCTCAAACGGGTCTTTGGCGGTGGGCCGGCCGGTATCGAGGCGATCGCCCACACCATGAGCACCGCCGTCGACACGCTGGAGGATGACGTAGAACCCTTCCTGTTGCGGTACGAACTGATCATTCGCACGCCCCGGGGGCGGCGGCTGACAGACCGTGGCGAGGAACATCTTGGGGGCGTTGCTCCGCCCCCCCCGCAGAGCACACTCTTTTAGCCCGCCATCGGCGGCGGTGCTTGACGAAGCCGGTTCCACGGCGTATTTTTCCGGTTTCCCTGCCCCGCACATCTGGTGACTCATGGCCGTCCCCAAGAGAAGACAGTCCAACCGCAAGACCGGCTCCCGCCGGGCCCACGACTTCCTGACGCCCCGGCAACTGACCTTCTGCTCGACCTGCGGCAAGTCGGTGCCGACCCACCGCGTCTGTGAAAATTGCGGCCACTACATGGGTCGCCCAGTGGTCAAGACCGAGGAATAGTCTCTTGGCGGACGAGTCGTTCGCGGTGCTTTTTCCGGGCCAGGGCGCCCAGTTTGTTGGTATGGCCGGCGATTGGTGTGCCGAGCATCCCGCCGCCCGGGCAATTTTCGGGCGGGCGACTGCCGTGCTCGGCTATGACCTGCTTGAAATCTGTCGCCAGGGGCCCGCTGAGCGGCTCAGTTCCACTGCGGTCAGCCAACCGGCAATTCTTGTGACCAGCCTGGCAATGCTTGAGCTGCTGCGATCGCAGCCCGACAGCCCCCTGGCCGGAACTGGCAGCGAGCCGGCCACCGCCGGGCTGTCGCTGGGCGAATACACCGCCCTGGTGCACGCCGGCGGGCTCGATCTGGAATCGGCGGTCCGGGTGGTCGATGTCCGCGGCCGGGCGATGCAGGCCTGTGCCGAAGCCAATCCCGGTGGCATGGTGGCGGTACTCGGGCTTGAACGTGACCAGGTGGCTGCCGTCTGCGACGAGGCCCGCGGTGATGGAGTCTTGGCGGTGGCCAACGTCCTCTGCCCGGGCAACATCGTCGTATCGGGCGGCCTCGATGCCTGCCAGCGGGTGCCGGCCGTGGCGGCCGCCGCCGGGGCGATGAAGTGCGTGCCGCTCGATGTGGCTGGGGCGTTTCATACGACACTGATGGGTCCGGCCCGGGACAAGCTCGCCGCTGTACTTGCTGAGGTCGACCTGCGACCGCCGCGGATTCCCATTCTCAGTAACGTCGATGCCAGGCCCCACACCGACCCCGGTGAAATTCGTGACCTGCTGGCCCGGCAGGTCTGCGGCGTGGTCGAATGGCAGGCGTCCATGGAACATCTGCTCTCGACGGGGGTTGGCCGGCTGTGGGAAGTTGGTCCGGGCCGAGTCCTCCGAGGGCTGCTCAAGCGGATCGACCGGAAGCGACCCTGTCACGGAGTCCTTGGCGACTGATCGCGGCGGCGGGAGTTCTCGATGATCCGCTCCGGGATTGGCCTCGACCCGGCCGGGGATCGTCAGAACACAAACACCACGACTGAGGCAGCGGGAGAAGACAAAAATGGCACTCAAGGTCGAAGTCAAGCCGATCAGGGTCGATCTTTCGGGGCAGGTGGCCCTGGTGACGGGGGCGAGCCAGGGAATAGGTCGGGCCATCGCCGAAACCCTGGCTGCCAACGGAGCGACCGTTGGTCTGGTGGCCCGGTCTGCCGACAAACTGAAGGCAGTCGCTGAGGCGGTAGTGGCCGCCGGCGGAAAGGCAGAGGTGCTGCCCTGCGATGTCTCCCAGCCTGAGGCGATCGAGCAGGTGATTGCCGAGGTCATCGAGCGGCACGAACGACTCGACATCCTGGTTAACAATGCCGGCGTCACCCGTGACACCCTGCTGCCGCGGATGAGCAACGCCGAGTGGGACGAGGTGCTTACCACCAATCTGCGAGGCCCCTTCCTGTTCATGCGGGCCGCCAGCCGGCCGATGATGCAGCAGCGGTACGGTCGGATCATCAACGTGGCGAGCGTTTCCGGCTTGATCGGCAATCCGGGCCAGGCGAACTACTCGGCTTCGAAGGCCGGGCTGGTGGGGCTGACCAAGACCGTCGCCAAGGAACTGGCCAGCCGCAAGGTGACCGTCAATGCCGTCGCCCCGGGCTTTATTGCCAGTGACATGACCGACGCCCTCGGGCCGGCCCTGCTCGACGAGGTGAAGAAGCGGGTGCCGGCCAGGCGGCTCGGGCAGGCGGCCGAAATTGCCGAGGCGGTGCTTTTTCTGGCGTCCCCCTCGTCCGGCTACATCACGGCCCAGACGCTCGTTGTGGACGGCGGACTGATCGGCTGAGTCCGCCCTGGGCCGCCAATTTCTGCGGCTAGCTGGACAGGATGGCCTGCGACTCGGTATATCATGCGACGTCCCCGGGCGGCATGATCAGCCCGAGTGGGGCGTGGCAGCACAAAACTGCGGGCGTCGTCCGCAGGCAGTTTCCGGCTCTGGCCGAAATTTGACAGCATTTCCAGTGGAGGTTTTACCGTGGCATCAGTCCAGGATCGAGTGATCGACATCGTTGCATCCCAACTGGGGGTGAGCAAGGATCAGATCACCCCCGAGACGTCGTTCATCAATGATCTCGGTGCCGACTCGCTCGATACCGTGGAACTGGTGATGGAACTCGAGGAAGAGTTTGAAATCAACATTCCCGACGATGCGGCCGAGAAAATCCAGACCGTCGGCCAGGCGGTTGAATTCATCGAGAAGCATCAGGCCTGACCGGGCGGCCGCGTCGGCCGACGGAGCGACAGCGGGCGTGGCGACGGTGCAGGACCCGGTGCTCAGGCAGAACTCGGGGGTTGATCAGGGACGACATGAAGCGACGGGTGGTGCTGACGGGCCTCGGGGTAGTGACCTCTCTGGGGCGTCCAGTTGAACGACTATGGGAACGGCTGCTGGCTGGTGACAGCGGCGTCGGTCCGATTCATCTTTTCGATGTCTCCGGCTACCGGGTCCAGTTTGCGGGCGAGGTCCCTTGGGACGGCGCGGCGGAAGGGGTCGCCAGCCCCAAGGAACTTCGCCGGCTCGATCGGTTCGCCCAGTTTGCGATTGCGGCGGCGGGCGATGCCGTGCGGGATTCGGGCCTCGATTTCTCGCGGGAGGATCCCTACCGCTGTGGCGTTGTTGTCGGCTCGGGCATCGGTGGCCTGGCCGAGTTCGAGGCCCAGCACGAACGGCTGCTGACCAAGGGCATCGAGAAGGTCTCCCCCTTCACCATCCCCAAGCTCATCGTCAACGCCGCCAGCGGCCATGTGTCTTCGATCCACGGCATCAAGGGGCCGAACTTCGCCGTCGCCACGGCCTGTGCCAGTGCCGCCAACTCGATCGGCGAGGCCCTGCGGGCCATCCGCTCCGGTCATGCCGACGTGATGGTGACCGGGGGCAGTGAGGCGGCCCTGACACCGATGGGACTGGCTGGATTCCAGAACATGCGGGCCCTGTCGTTTCGGGGCGACGCACCGCAGCAGGCCAGCCGGCCCTTCGATGCCGACCGTGACGGCTTCGTGCTTGCCGAGGGGGCTGGGATTGTTGTGCTGGAAGAGTTTGAGCACGCCCGGAGTCGTGGTGCCAAGATCTACGGCGAATTGCTTGGCTATGGCTCAACCGGTGATGCTGGTCACATCACCCAGCCCGATGAAGAGGGCCGGGGGGCCGCCCAGGCAATGATGCTGGCGTTGGAAGATGCCGGCTGCGCGGCAGATGCCATCGGCTACATCAATGCCCATGGCACCAGTACGCCACTGGGTGACAAGGCCGAAACACTGGCCATTAAAAAGGTCTTCGGCGGGCATGCCCGGCTGCTCTCGGTCTCGAGTATCAAGAGCCACCTCGGCCATTCCCTCGGTGCCAGCGGCGGCATCGAGCTGGTCACCTGTGCGCTGACGCTTGAGCGAAACGTGATTCCGCCGACGATTAACCTGGAAACACCCGACCCTGATTGCGATCTCGACTACACGCCGAATCAGCCCCGCGAGCGGAAAGTTGATGTCGTGATGAGCAACAGCTTCGGCTTCGGCGGACACAATGCCAGCTTGGTGCTCGGCCGGCTGGCATGAGCCGGTGGCAGTCGCGTTCCTGAAAGTGACAACGGCCATGACATCATCCGATCGACGCCGCGTGGTGATCACAGGCATGGCCGTGATCTCCCCTTTTGGCCTGACACCGGAGGAGCTCTGGGACGGTCTCGCTGCGGGAGCGTCAGCCGTGGGGCCGCTGACGAGTTTTCCGACAGTGGGGCTGCCCCTGACGCAGGTCGCCGAGGCCCGGGCGTTCACCGGTCACATCAGTGAGTTTGGCGACCTCGACGGGGAGCGGAAGAAGGCGATTCGCAAGGGGCTCAAACTGATGTGCCGCGAAACGCAGATGGCGGTGGCGGCCGCCCAGCGGGCCCTCACTGCCAGTGGCCTCGCGACCGCCGGGGCGGTGGCGGTGGTCGCGCCGGAACGGATCGGCTGTGTCTTCGGCTCAGACTACATGCTGACGCTGCCCAATGACTTCACCTCCGCGGTGGCCGCGTGCCGTAACGACAGCGGCCAGTTCGAGTTCGACCGCTGGGCGAGCGACGGGCTGCCGGCAATGGAGCCGCTCTGGCTGCTGAAGTACCTGCCGAACATGCCAGCCAGTCATATTGCGATCTTCAATGACCTGCGGGGGCCGAGCAACTCGTTGACGGTCCGCGAGGCGAGCGGTCATCTGGCGGTTGGTGAGGCGACCATCACCATCGGCCGCGGCGCTGCCGACGTGATGCTCGTCGGGGCCACCGGTACCCGGATCCATCCGATGAAGATGGTGCATGCCCTGCAAAACGAGCAGGTGGCGATGGGGGACGATGACCCGACCGGCTGGAGCCGGCCGTTTGATCGTGACCGTCGGGGCATGGTCCTGGGCGAGGCTGCCGCCGTCTTGATACTCGAGGAGTTGGAGCATGCCCGGCAACGGTCTGCGCCGATTTACGGCGAGGTGCTGGGGCACGGGGCGGCTGCCAGCAGTGCGGCGGCGGCGGTGGGACGCCGCCGTGGGGCGGTGGCCGCGGCGGTGGCAAAGACGCTGGCAGCAGCCCGCCGTGAACCGGAGGACATCGGCCACATTCACGCTCAGGGGCTCAGCACCCGGATAGGCGACCAAGAGGAGGCGGCCGGCCTTGGGGACGTTCTGGGGCGGCAGCTGGGCGAACTGCCCCTGGTGGCTGCCAAGGCCAGCTTCGGGAATCTGGGGGCCGCCAGCGGCCTGGTCGAGTGTGTCGCCAGCCTGCAGGCGGTTGGTCGGGGCGGGCTCTTTCCGCTGCGGAATTATGAGACTCCCGACGAATCCTGCCCCGTGCGGGCTGCCGTGGCGGGTGATTCAGCCGGCGACTGTTTCCTGAGTCTCGCGGTGACGCCCCAAGGACAAGCCGGTGCCCTGCTGCTCGGCCGCTGCCCTGACGCGACCTGACCCGGTCTTCAGCCGCAGCTGCTTGACAGGACTGGGTGGCTACCGTACCTTTTGCCGACTGCAGGGCCGCATTGCGGCGATCTGCAACGCACGTGGCGTGCTGCTTCGAGGAAACGCTTGGATTGCCTGTAAGCGAGTGTGTTTCGACGGCCACCGAGGGGTGACCAGTCGTTCGTTTCGACACGGCTTGCAGGTGTCGGATCCCGACCGCCGCACCCCGTGCGGCCCGCGAGATGAACCGCGGTGAGGACGATCAGGACCGGTCGGTAAGCGATTTCCGAGTCACTATGAAGCCCGAAGAAATTCTCCGTATTGTCGATGCGATCCATCGAGACAAAAACATCGATAAGGAGATCGTTTTCCAGGCGATTGAGTCGGCGCTCGTCACGGCCCTCCACCGCCATTACGGCGAAGAGGCCGAGGTTGTGGTCCAGATCGACCGCGGGAGCGGCACGATCGCCGGTAGCTGTGACGGCACGCCAATCGACCCCGATGAACTCACCGGCCGGATCGGAGCCCAGACTGCCAAGCAGGTGATCATTCAAAAGATCCGTGAGGCTGAACGCGACTCGATCCACGACGAGTTCGAGGAGCAGATCGGCCAAATGATTTCGGGCGTCGTGACCCGGTTCGACGGGGGCGTTGCCACGGTGACTCTCGGGGCGACCGAGGCGATTCTGCCGCGGAGCGAGCAGATCCCAGGTGAGAGTTTTCATGCCAACGAGCGGATCAGGGCGACCATCTTCGAGGTCCGCAAGGTCGGCAGCCGGGTGAAAATCATTCTCTCCCGGATTCGGCCGCAACTGGTGCAGCGGCTGTTCGAACAGGAAATTCCTGAGATCATTGACGGCGTGATCGAAATCAGGGCAATTTCCCGTGAACCTGGATACCGCAGCAAAGTGGCGGTGATCAGTTCCGACAGCCGGGTCGACTGTGTTGGCGCCTGCGTGGGTGTCCGGGGTAACCGGATCAAAAATATTGTTGAGGAACTTGGTGGCGAGCGGATCGACATCGTCCGGTGGAATGACGACCTCCAGGTGTTGGTGCCCAATGCCCTCCAGCCGGCCGAGGTCGATGAGGTGATCCTCTGCCAAATGCTTGGCCGGGGCATCGTCTTGGTTCGTGAAGACCAGCTCTCGTTGGCGATTGGCCGGCGGGGGCAGAACGTCCGGCTGGCGAGCAAACTCTGTGGCTGGGACATTGAAATCATGACCCGCGAGGAGCTCGACCAGCAGATCGAGCGGGCGGTCGTCGGCTTTTCGTCGATTGACGGCCTCGAAGAGTCAGTGGCCGAACGCCTGGTGGGCGAGGGCTTCTTGTCGTATGACGATCTTTCGGTGATCGAGCCTGAAGATCTGATGGAGATGGGTGAGTTGTCTGCCGAAGCGGTCGATGCGATCGTTGGAGAAGCAGAGCGGCGGGCGACACTGGCGGAAGAGGCGGCCGCCGACGAGCGGCGGAAGCAACGGGAGCAGGAGCGGATTGCCCAGGCTACGGCCGACGCCGACGCCGCCGAGGCCGCAATGGCGGCCGCGACGGCACAGCCGGCAGTCACCGCAGGGGAAGAACAGCCGGTCGATGCCGGTGCGGAGCAGGAACAGGAGCAGGAGCAGGAGGCCCCCGAGCATCTCTCGGCCACCGATGTGGTTGCCGGGGAGGATGCTCAGGCGTCGACGCCTCCGTCGGCTGGGTCATGACGGCCACAGCACTCGACAGGTCGGACAGGGTTGCAGGCAGGGTGAGTTTTCAGTGTCGGTGGGCAATGCCCCGTCGACCACAGAGGCCCCGAGTGGGTCGGAGAGTAACGCGTGGCGGTTCGCATCTACAGTCTTGCGAAGGAATTGAAGCTCGACAGCAAAGAACTGGTCGACCTCTGCGCACGCGCCGGGATCCAGGACAAGGGCTCAGCACTTGCCAGCCTCAGCGACGACGAGGTGGGCCGGGTCAAGGAGTTCATCGCCGGCAAGTCGAAGCCGCCTGAGCGGCCGGCAGCACCTGCTGCCCGGGCCCCCGCCAAGACGGCGGGAGTGATGAAACGCGAGGACTATGTCGCCCCGACCGGCGCCGTCGGGCGGTCCCGGCCCAAGGATCTCTCGACGAGCAAGCCTGCGCCGAAGCCCGCGCCGCTGAGCCGACCGATCCGACCGGCCGGTGAAACCACCGATCTGACCTCTGCGAAGGATCAGGGCGGGGATGGCTCGCCTCCATTGCGGGTGCGTCCCACTGGCGGACCGCGGGGCGGCGGCAAGCCGGCACCCCGGCCGACCTTCAAGCTTCCACCGCTGCCGGCCGCCGGCCGGACGCCGGTCGCAAAGCCATCCCAGGAACCGGCTGCCCAGAAGCCGGATGTCAAGCTTCCCCTCGATGCGATTCGCAGCGCGAAGGCGGGCGGAACGAAACCGCTTGCCGAGCACATGCGAAAGCATGAGCAGCGGCAGCAGGACAAGACAGCTGACACCCGCGGTGGACTGCTTCGCGGCGGCATGCAAGGGGGCGGTCTGGCCCCGCCCGTGCCGCCGGCCGGGGCTGGTAGCAGGAGCCGGAAAACTGGCAAGGGCGGCCAGCGGAGCGATGATCTGCTGGGTGGTCGCGAGATGCGGCAACTCCACCGCAAGCGGGTCGATCGGCGGGGGGGTGGTGACGATGACGAGCGTGGGCTGCGGCGGCGACGGCCCCGGCAGCGACGGGGGCCGGCAGTGTCGACTGCGGCACCCCGCAAGACGAACGCGGCGATCCAGGTGCCCTGCACCGTCAGGGCGTTCTCCGAAGCAATCGGGCTGGCGGCCAGTGAGGTGCTGCGGAAGCTGCTCGGCTTTGGGCTCGACGCAATGCCCAACATGACGACGATGCTCGACCAGGACGCAGTCGAACTGCTGGCTGCCGAGTTCGGTGTCGAACTCGACATCAAAACGGCGGAGGACCTTGAGAAGGAACTGCTCGTCGGCTTCGATGCAATCGATGAGGATCCGACCCTGCAGCAGCCGCGGGCTCCGGTGGTGACCTTTCTGGGGCACGTCGATCACGGCAAAACATCGCTGCTGGACAAGATCCTGGGCATCGACGTAGCGGCTCGCGAAAGTGGTGGCATCACCCAACACATGCGGGCCTACACCATCGACCACAACGGCCAGCCAATTTCGTTCGTCGATACCCCCGGTCACGAGGCTTTTACGCAGATGCGGGCCCGCGGTGCCAACGTCACCGACTGTGCCGTTCTGGTGGTGGCCGCCGACGACGGCATCATGCCGCAGACGGAAGAGGCGATCAGCCATGCCCGGGCTGCCGGTGTGCCGATCGTCGTCTGTATCAACAAAATGGACCTCCCGGGTGCCGATCCCGACCGGGTCTATCAGCAGCTGGCAGCCAACGAACTGCTGCCGACCGAGTGGGGTGGCGACACCGAGGTGGTCAAAACCAGCGCCCTGACCGGCGAGGGGATCGACGGCCTGCTTGACACCCTGCTGACCATCGCCGAGTTGCATGACCTCCGGGTCAATCCCGATCGGGCGGCGGCTGGCGTCTGCCTCGATGCCTCGATTCACGAGGGGCAAGGGGTCATGGCCTGCCTGCTGGTCCAAAAGGGCACGCTGCGGGTCGGGGATTCGGTGGTCTGCGGCGAGGGCTCTGGGACGGTCAAGTCGATGCAGGAGACCCTCAAGCTCCGGCGGGTCAAGGAGGCCGGGCCCTCGCGGGCGGTGATGGTGACCGGTTTCGACACGGCCCCCGGCGCCGGTGAACGATTCCAGGTGGTCGATGACATCGCCCTGGCCCGCGAAGTGGCGGACAAACGGGCCGGGATCCGGCGGCAGAGCCATCTGCTTCTGACTCCCGTGCATGTCACGTTTGAGAATCTCGTCGATCGGTTGGGCACCGAGAAGATGCCGACGCTGAACCTGATCATCCGGGCCGATGTCCGCGGTTCGATCGAGGCGATCCTCAAGGAACTCGAGAAACTCGAGCATCCCGAGGTGCGGGTCCGGGTGCTGCAGGCCTCAGTGGGAGGCATCAGCGAGGCCGACATCCAACTGGCCGATGCCTCCGACGCCGTGGTGATCGGCTTCAATGTCGTGCCTGATGATCGGGCCCGGTCACTGGCAAGTGATCGTGGGGTGCAGGTCCGCCGCTATGACATTATCTATCAGGTGACCGATGACCTGCGGCAGGCGCTCGAGGGCATGCTGGCACCGGAGAAACAGGAAGTCGAACTTGGCCGGGCAGTGGTGCAACGCACCTTCGTGGTCAGCCGGCTCGGGACGATCGCGGGCTGCCGCGTGATCGGCGGCATTATCTCACGGAATGGCCGGCTCCGGGTCATTCGCGACAGCCGGGTGATCGGCGACTATCCGATCGATTCGCTTCGCCGGGTGAAGGACGATGTCAAGGAGGTGCGCGACGGTCTGGAGTGTGGAATCAAGGTTGCCGGCTTCAATGATCTCAAGGAGGGCGACATTCTCGAGTGCTACAAGATCGAGGAAGTCGCACGCACGCTCTCGTGAGTACTCGCAGGCTCCTCAAGGCAGCAGAGGCGGTTCGGGAGGTGGTCAGCATGGCCATCCTCACTCAGGTTCGTGATCCGCGGGTCAAGGATGTGACGGTGACGCGGGTTGAAATGGCTCCCGATATGCGATCTGCCAAGGTGTCGGTCTCGGTGATGGGGAGCCCCGCCAAGCAGCAACTTGCGCTCCGGGGACTGGCCAACTCGGCCGGTTTTCTCCAATCACAGATCGCAGAACGAATTGATACCCGCTACATCCCTCGACTCCGATTTGAACTCGATCAGGGGGTGAAGCATTCTTTGGAAATCGCCCGGGTACTGGGCGAAGTGCTGCCGACAGCCACCACGGATGAGGCCGGTGGCGAGGCTGCCGAGACGGACCCCAGCAGCCCTGCTGGGGATGTCGGCCACCACTCTCATGATGACGCCGAAGGACTCGAATGACCAAGAAAAAGACCAATCCATCGAAGGCTAAGCAATCGGTCGCCCCAACCAAATCTGCCAAGGCAAAAACCGCCCCGGCCACCAGCAAGGCGGCGGGCAAGGCGGCAAGCAAGAAGTCCAAGGCGGCAGCCTCGAAGTTAACGTCCCAGCCAGCCGCCACGGGCAAAAATGCCGCCGGTGGGGCAGCGAAGAAGAAGCCGGCCGCAGTGAAGCCGGCCGCAGTGAAGCCGGCCGCAGTGAAGCCGGCCGCAGTGAAGCCGCCCACCAAGCAGAGCACCGCAGTCGCGAAACCGGCCCCCCGCAAGCCGGAACGGACCGCCGCGGAGCGACAGAAGCTGGTCGCCAAACTGCACAAGGTGCTCAAAGGCCACTACCCGGAGCGTCTGCCCGACACCTCGCGGCCACTGCTGGAACAGGTTCTGTTCGCCTGTTGCCTGGAAAACGCTGAATACGAAGCGGCTGAAAAGGCCTTCACGCGGCTGCTGGAAAATTCGTTTGACCTCAATGAGGTCCGGGTGACCACGGTCGCCGAACTGGCGGAAGTGCTGACCGGTCTCCCCGACCCGTCGAAGGCTGCCCTGGCACTACGGAGGGCGCTGCAGGCGGTCTTCGAATCAACCTACAGCTTCTCACTCGAGCACGCCAAGAAGCAATCGGTGTCGCAGGGAGTGAAGACCCTCGAGAGCCTGCAGGCACTGACACCCTTCGTGCAGGTTTACATCACCTCGACCGCCCTGGGGGGGCATGGCGTGCCGCTCGACGAGGGTGGGTTGATCGCCCTTTATCTGGCGGGAATCATCTCCCGGGACGAGTACGATCAGGGGGAGGCTCCAGGGCTCGACCGCCTAATCACCAAAAAGATCGGCAAGGAGTTTGGTTCGCTGCTTCATCAGTTCGGGGCCGAACTCATCGCCTCGCTGCACGGCGTCAAGGCCAAGAAGATCCTCAGCGAGATCTCTGCCGACGTGAAGGATCGGATGCCGAAGCGGGGGGAGAGCCTGCCATCGCCTGTGGTTCCCCCGGTCACGAAGGAAACGGCGACAGCAGTCGCTGAGGAGCACCGGCCAGCCGGCCCGCAGGCTGCCGCCCGTCCGGCCGGGAAAACGCCGCAGCCGCCCCCGGGGTCCGGACCGAAGCGGGACGCTGATGGCAAGCCGATCGGCCCGCGGTCGGGGCCGAAGCCTTTTGTTGTGAAGCCCAACATGGCGCGGTCATTAACGATCAAGCCGGAACTGGCAGCCCAGCGGGAGGCGGCAGAAAAGGCGGCCGCTGAGGCGGCCGAGAAGGCTAAAAAAACTAAGCCGGCAGCTGGCTCCGGAAAAGCAAAGCCCGCAACGGGCAAGGCGAAGAAGCAGGCCGCGGTGGCTGGGAACACCCACAGCCGGAAGCTGGCGAAGAAAAAACCACGTTGATCTCCGGGTTGGAGGCGGTCAGGAACGGGAGAGGAGGACTCGTGGCTGGTCATTCGCATTGGGCCAACATCGCCCGCAAGAAGTCGCTGGTTGATGCCAAGCGCGGCAAACTCTGGAGCAAGCTTGCCAAGGCGATCATCGTGGCGGCCAAGCATGGTGGCCCCGATCCGGACGCCAATCTGAAACTGCGGTATGCGATCGATGCGGCCAAGGCGGTCAGCATGCCCAAGGACAACATTCAGCGAGCCATCAAGGCTGGCTGCGGTGAACTCAAGGGGGGAAACCTTGAAGAGTCGGTCTACGAGGGCTATGCCGCTGGCGGCGTGGCGGTGCTCTGTGAGATTCTCACCGACAATCGCAACCGCACTGCGCCGGAGATTCGGAAACTGTTTGAGCTCTGCGACGGCAAACTCGGGGCCACCGGCTGTGTCGCCTACCTTTTCACCCGGACGGGTATCGTCCGGGTGCCACGGTCAGCCTGCGGTGAGGATCAGCTATTAGAACTGGCGCTTGAGGCGGGTGCCGACGACGTTGAAGCAGCTGATGAACACTGGGAGGTTCACTGCGATCCGCAGCTGATGAGTGACGTGGTTGCAGCCCTGATGGCGACGGAACTGCCGGTGGAGTCGCACCAGATCGTCCGCATCCCGTCGAACACGGTCGACATCGACGATATCGAGACTGCCCGCAGGGTGCTCGACCTGATGGAACGGCTCGATGACCATGACGACGTGCAGAGCGTGTCAGCCAATTTCAGCATCCCGGACGAGGCCATGGCTCAGCTGGGCTGAATTGCGGATGGGGAGACGCCTCTGCTTGGTCGAAACTGCAGCTTGGTCCCGGGGATCGACCGGGTGCCTACTCCTCATCTTCTGAATGAGCGACCGACGGCCAGTACTCGTCGAAGTCGAACTGGGGGCTGTTGTCGAGATCGTGACACTCCAGGCAGTTGTTCACCGCCCGCTGCTTGCCCTCGGGTGTGTCGAGTGTCAGCACGAGCTCCTCCCGCAGCCGATCCCGTTCGGCTTGGGTGGCACGGACGTCACCCCGCTCGACCGCCGCATGGGCAGCAGCGGGGCCGTGACAATTTTCGCAGCCGTTGTGGGCCAGGTGGGGAGTCTTCGTCATGCTGAGGAATCCGCCCTCGAACGGCTCAAACCGCTGCGGGGCCCAGCCGACGACATGGCAGGAGAGGCACTCAGGGTCACCATCCCGTCGCGGGTCCTGCTCTTCCAGAGTCGTCAGGGCAAAGGCATGGGAGGAACCTTCCCAGACCTCAGATGCGTAGGCATGGCAGTCGCTGCAGGCGGCACTGCCGGCAAACCGTCGGCCGGTCGGATGCCGCATTGCCGACAGGCCGAGGCCCTCGAGTCCGAGTGACTCCAGTTGCCGCTGGTAGCTGGCCAGCAGTTGGATCATGTCGTGGGCCTCGCCCCACCGGGCGTCAAGCGGAACCCGCTGGCTTCGCAGCGGCTGATCAGTGTCGTCCGGAAAGAGGCCGATCGCCACCGCGTACATGCCCTTGTGGCCGAGTTCCACCAGCCGGCCTCCACTGGGCAGGTCCGGCAGCAGGGCCGGAGGCTCGTCGGCACCCCCCGCGGTTACCACGATGTCGAACTGGGGATAGGCGGCAGCCAGCGCCCTGGTTTCCTCGGGGGTGGCCCAGGAAAGCAGCACCTGATGGTCACAGTTGCCCTGCCGCAGCAGGGCCGCAATTTCCCCGAGCGCCGACTCGGCCGGAGCAATCTCGACGGCGTCATTCCGGATCCCCCCTGCCTTGCTGTCACCGAGGACGGCGGTCATGCCGACCCGCAGTCCGCCGATTTCAACCACCCGGAACCGGGGCGTGATGTTGGCATCGAGCCCGAGCAGGCCGACGTTGGCACTGAGAAACGGCGTCGGCTCGGTGCCGACGGAGGCGACCGCCGCCACGAGTTCTTCCGCCGGCAGCCGCAGGTCGGCCGGTCCGAAGCCAATTCCGCTGTAGCCCATCTGCCGCAGGCCGTCGGCGATCGACTGATACTTCACCTCGGCCTGCCGGCCAAAGCGTTTCACCTGGCTGCCCAGATCGACCGCCACGACCGGCCAGCCCGACTTTCGTAAGGCGTCGAGAAAGTTTTGCCGCCGGCTGAGTCCACCCTTCTGATTCTCCTTGCCAGTGCAGCCGCAGGGTTCGATGTAGCCGTCGAGTTCGCCGGTGATCGCCAGCACCGCCCGCGGCGTCGACCAGTTTTCGAACAGCCGGCCGTTGCGTTTCTGGAACTCCGTGACCACCTCGTCGCCAACGCCAACCCCACGGTCGGGCGTCGCGGCCAGGCCGCCACTGGCCACCATGCCGGAGCAGGCGAGGAGAGCCGTAAGCAGTCGGGGCAGCCGCCGTGGCTTCGAGGTGGAAGGCGAGACCGGTTCCCGGGCCCGCGGTTGCCGGCCCAGGCGAGAGGGGGGATCGGTAGAATGCATTGTTCGGCTCCGGTGCACGGGGCGGGTGGCTGACTCGCTGGCCGGCTTCAATCCCATCAGACTCGCCCTCACTCGGCAATGGCAACACAGATAGGAATCGTCAATTCGGGGGTGTCTGGATGACCAGTTTCCAGCACGATTTTGCCCGCCGACGCTGCCTCGGTGCAGAGATTGTTGGCCGTCGGAGCTTCCGGAGGAATACTCAGTGTGATGCCAAAGCGGACCAGTTCGCCATCTCCAACTGGCCGTGGGGGACTGACATCCACCTCGAGTCCGGCCGGGATCACCTCTTTGAGCACCAGCCGCACCCGGTCCCGGCCCGGCCCCTTGGCCATCACGAACAGCTTTGTTTCCAGCCCGTCGCGGCGAGAGACCGTGCCCAGCCGGACGGCCTTGGCCCGTTTGTCCCAGGCCCGCCCAACGACGGTGAGATCACCGGTAACCGTTCCTTCAAGTGGAATGGTCGCCGTCACTTCCTCGTCACCGAGCCGAAAGATTGTCTCGACATCTCCCCGCAGTTTGCCCAGCGGCATGCCGGCTGAGAACTGGAGGGTGAGTCTGAAGCCACCTGTGGCCTCCTCTTCTTCCGCCAGGGCCGCGGTTGCCAGTGGTTCGGCTGACACCGTGACAAGGTCAGCCAGCTGCTCGGCCACCAGCCGGCAGTTGATGAGTTCAGGCAGGGCGTCACCAAAAGTGAACAGTGAAGCCGTCGCTCCGGCAGGAACCGAGGCCGACAGGCCAGCCAGCGTGATTACCGCGGGGGCGGCCTTCCAGACTGGGACAACCTGCCCCTCGATCGAAAAAGCAACCTCCGGCCGCCTCGGATCATTGGTCAGGATCGTCGCCCGCTGCCGGAATGGGCCCCCACCGCCTTTTCCCTTCCATTCAATCCGCACCGTCGTCGAACCATCCGGTGGCACGGTCCGGCTGCTGCCATCGCCGGAGCTGGCTCCTCCAAAATCGCTGACCGTGCAGGTGCAACTGGTTGCGCCTTGAGTGAGCACCAGCGGTGCGTCGCCCGCGTTGCGGATGGTGAACTCATGGCTGCCGCTGCCCCCGACGGCCACCCGGCCGAAGGCGTGCACGGTCGCATCGGCCTCAAGCCGAGGCTGCGGCCCATCGGTGGCGAGACCGGCCGCTGCCGTTGCGGCGGTCCGCAAGGGTGTTGCTGCAGCAGCCACCAGTGCTGTCGCGACCCCGGTCAGGCCGCCGAGCATGGCCGCGGCAGCAGCCACCACCCAGGGGTTGGGCAATCGGAGCTTCACGATAATCATCCCTCCCATTCCGGTTTTGACCGGCTGTCCAGCATCACCGCCTGCCCTGTCTGCCGCCACCGCTGGCGACCGAGGCTCAGTAGGACCGGGCAATCACGCTTCTTCGCGGCACCGCTTTGCCGGTGAACAGGCAGGTGCCAGGCTCTTCCTCCCAGTTTAGCGGCGTGCAGCGAACCGTCACCTTCAGGGGGTCGAGGGCGGCGGCAACGGCCGGGTCGTCGGCGACGTGGACATGGGCAAAGCCCGGGGTGTGGTCGCCGTCGGCCGTGAAGAACTCGTGGATGCCTGCCTGGTTGTCGAGCCGGGCCGAGTGGGCTTCGCGGAAGGCAACGGCCCGGTCGAACAGCCCCTGCTGGATGCTCTCAAGCAGGTCCGGGGCCTCCGCCACGAACTGCTCCAGCGGCAGCGTCTGGCGATCCTTGGGGGCCTGGTCCCGGCGGGCCAGGCTGACCGCGCCGGCCGCCAGATCGCGGGGGCCGATCTCGACCCGCAGCGGCACCCCCTGCTTGATGTGCTGCCAGACCTTGTCGCCGCCCCGCAGGTCGCGGTCGTCGATTTTCACCCGCAGCGGTTCATCCCGCCAGCGGCAGCCCTCAAGCTGTGCCTTGAGTGAGTGACAGCAGGCCAGCACGGCCGTCCGATCATCGTCGCTGCGATGGATCGGCAACAGCACGATCTGCTCCGGGGCGATCCGGGGTGGCAGCAGCAGGCCGTCATCATCGGCGTGGGTCATAATCAAGCCGCCGATCAGCCGGGTGGAGACGCCCCACGAGGTCGTCCAGCAGTACGATTCACAGCCGGTTGCGTCGGCGAACTTGATCTGCTGGGCCCGGGCGAAGTTCTGGCCGAGGAAGTGTGAGGTGCCGGCCTGTAGCGCTTTGCCATCCTGCATCATCGCCTCGATCGAGTAGGTCTCGACGGCGCCGGGAAAGCGTTCGCTGGCCGGCTTCGGACCCTTCCAGACCGGCATCGCCAGATCCCGTTCAGCGAAGGTGGCATAGATCTCGAGCATCCGTAGGGTCTCCTCAACCGCCTCTGCCTCGGTGGCGTGGGCGGTGTGGCCCTCCTGCCAGAGGAACTCGGCGGTTCGCAGAAAGACCCGGGGTCGCATCTCCCAGCGGACCACGTTGGCCCACTGGTTGATCAGCACCGGCAGGTCCCGCCACGACTGGATCCACTTGGCGTACATCGCCCCGATGATCGTTTCACTGGTTGGGCGGACCACCAGCGGCTCTTCCAGCTTGCCGGTCGGGATCAGCCGGCCGTCGGGGCCAAGTTCGAGCCGGTGGTGGGTGACCACCGCACATTCCTTGGCGAAGCCCTCGACATGCTTGGCCTCCTGCTCGAGGTAGGACAGCGGGATGAACAGGGGAAAGTAGGCGTTGCGGTGTCCGGTCGCCTTGAACATACGATCGAGAATGCCCTGCATCCGCTCCCAGATGGCGAAGCCCTGCGGCTTGATCACCATGCAGCCCCGCACCGGGGAGGCCTCGGCCAGATCGCCCGCCCGTACGACCTGCTGGTACCACTCCGGGTAGTCTTCGTTGCGGGTTGGGCTGATGGCGTGCTTGGGCATGGCATTCTCGGGCGTGAAGGCTGAAACGAAAGGTGAGAAGCCCCGGATTGTAGCGAGTCGCCGCGTCGTCGCCGCCTCCAGCGGCAGGAGACTTTTCCCGCCGTCTGCTACGCTAAGGAGATAGCCGCCGAGCCCCCGAGGACGACATGCCCCCCTCCCCTCCCCTGCCCGCCGTTGTCGCTCCGCGGAGTCGCCGCAAGTGCGTGACAGAACTGACGCCGCAGGCAACCATCGACCAGACCTTTCTGGCCACCCGCAAGCAACTGCGGCCGAACCGACACGGCCAGTTGTATCTCCAGATCGAACTGGCCGACCGCAGCGGGATGATCACCGGAAGAATGTGGAACGCCTCCGACGAGCACTTCGAAGCGTTCGAGGAGGGCGACTACGTTCGGGTTGAGGGCACGACGCAGCTCTATTCGGGTGCGCTGCAGATCATCGTTTCCCGGGTGGAGCGGGCTGACCCGACCAGTATTGACGAGACCGCTTTTCGGGTCCTCACCGACGAAGCTGTCAGCGGCCTGCAGCGCGAGTTCGAGCAGATCGCCCTTTCGGTTGGGCGGCCCTGCTTGCGGATGCTCTCCGAAGAGCTGTTGGCCGACACCGAACTGATGGCCGCCCTCGCCCGCTGTCCCGCCGGTGTCAAGCAGCACCACGCCTACGCCGGAGGCCTGCTTGAGCATGTCGTGACGCTGCTGCGGCTGGCCGACCGGGTCGCGCCGCTGTATCCCGACCTCGACCGCGACCTGCTCATCATTGGCGTGCTGCTGCACGACATTGGCAAGACGGTCGAACTGGAAAATCAAAAGGGCTTTTCCTACACCGAGGCGGGGCAGCTGCTGGGGCATGTGCTGCTGGGGCTGGAGATCGTCGAGGAGAAGATCCACGCCGTTGAACTGCGGTCGGGAGAGCCCTTCGACGATGAACTGGCCAACCGGATCAAGCACATGGTCGCCAGCCACCACGGTGAGTATGCCTTCGGCGCGCCGAAGCTACCGATGACGCTGGAGGCGTTGGCATTGCACTACCTCGATGCCCTCGATGCCCGCATGGCGGGCACCCTGCAGTTGTTCCAGGCCGAGGCATCGATCGACGACGGCTGGACCCAGTACCACGCCAATCTGGGCCGCAAGTTCTTCCGTGGCCGTGAGCCCCGAGAGTCGTGACACCCCCCCCTTCCCGCCGGTCGGAGTCCCACCGGAGTCAGAACTCGGGTCTGCCCGAGGTGATCGGCCGCTTCCGTCGCAGCCGGCAGGGGTACGGCTTTGTCCGTCCGGCCGATGCCCAGGCGGGAGACCGCGAAGCTGACATCCGGATTCCGGCGGTTGCCACCGCCGATGCCGCCGATGGCGATACCGTGCGGGTGCAGCTGACCAAGGCCCGTGACGTCGGCCGGCCAGGCTTGGCGGGTGAGATCATCGAGGTGCTCGACCGGAAGACCGTCCGGTTTGTCGGCACAACTTTTGAGTCGGCGGGCCAGGGCTGGGTGCAGATTGATGGCACGCAGTTTCCGCGGGCCGTCTGGGTGGGTGACCCGGGGGCCAAGTCGGCCCGGGATGGCGACAAGGTGGTGGTTGAACTGATCCGCTTTCCCACCGTCCTGCAGGATGGCGAAGGGGTGATTGTCGAGGTGCTCGGAGCCGCCGGGGCTGCCGGGGTTGACACCCGGATGGTGATCGCCGAGTTCGGACTGCCGGGGGATTTTTCCGAAGCAGTGCTGGATGATGCCCGGCGGCAGGCGGCCGCCTTCAGTGATGCGGCGCCGGCCGATCGCCGAGACCTCTCGGCTGAGACGATCGTGACGATCGACCCGGTCGACGCTCGCGACTTCGACGATGCGATTTCGCTGGTGCGAATCGAGCGGGGCCACTGGCTGCTGGGGGTCCACATTGCCGATGTGGCCCACTTCGTTCCGGAAGGCTCGCCGCTCGATCAGGAGGCCCTTGCCCGCGGCACCAGCGTCTATCTGCCCGACCGGGTGATCCCGATGCTGCCTGAGATCGTCTCCAATAATCTCGCCAGCCTGCAGCCCGGCCGGGTGCGGCTGGCCCGCACCTGTTGGATCGAATTTTCGGCTGAGGGTATTCCGATCCACGCCGAAGTGGAGCGGACGGCTATCACCAGCAAGCGGCGGTTCAGCTATGAAGAGGTCGACCAGTTTCTAGCCGACCCCGACACCGCCGCCGTGAAGATGACCGTGGCAGTCCGGGACCTGCTCGGCCGGATGCGGGATCTCGCCCGGCTGCTCCGCGGCCGCCGGATGGAACGTGGCGCCCTTGAGCTGAACATGCCCGAGGTGAAGATCGACCTCGACCGATCGGGCCGGGTCAGCGGCGCCCACGTTGTGCCAAACACGGAAAGCCATCAGATCATTGAGGAGTTCATGCTGGCGGCCAACGAGGCGGTGGCCGGGCTGCTGGCTGGGGCCGAGGCGGGTTTCCTGCGGCGGATCCATCCCGCCCCCGATCTCCGCAAGCTGCGGCTGTTGACCGAGTTCGTCTCGGAGCTGGGCTTTGAAGTCGACTCACTCGAAAGCCGGTTTGAACTCCAGCGGCTGCTCGATCTGGCCCGGGGCCGGCCCGAGGAGCACGCCGTCCACTACGCCGTGCTGCGGAGCCTCACCCGGGCCGCCTACGGGCCGCAGGAGGATGGCCATTATGCCCTGGCGAGTGACTGCTACTGCCACTTCACCTCCCCGATCCGGCGGTATCCCGACCTCACCATTCACCGGGCAATCGATCTGCTGGCCGCGGGTAAGCGGCCGCCGCGGGAGGGGCTCGACCAGCTCGGTGAGCAGTGCTCGCAGCTGGAACGGCGGGCGGAGGCGGCTGAGCGGGAGCTGGTGAAGCTCAAGCTGCTGCACTTCCTGGTCGGTCGGGTCGGATCGGAGCTGGAGGGGGTGGTGACGGGTGTGGAGCGGTTTGGCCTGTTCGTGCAGGGCATCGAGCTGCCGGCTGAAGGCCTGGTGGCGGTTGAGGCCCTCCCGGAGGATCGCTACCGCTACGACCGCAGGGCCCACACCCTGACCGGGCACCGGCCGGGCAATGCCTTCCGGCTGGGGGACCGGGTGCGGGTGCGGGTTGATGCGGTTGATTTGGAAAAGCGGCTGCTGGAGTTCTCGCTGGGCTCCAGACCCGCTGGCCGTGGTCGCAATCAAGCCCAGGCCCGCGGCCGACGTCCGGCGGCCAGCCAGCCGCGGGGCCGCGAACGCCGGGGCAAGCGGGCCGGGCAGGGTGATGAGCCGATGCGGTTGAAGGTCTTCGGCGCTGATGAAGCGACGAGCCGGTCGTCGGCTCGCCGGCCGCAGACGACGATCAACAAAAAGAAGGCCAACAAAAAGAAGGCTACGAAGAAGAAATCGGGCCGCCGTAAGGGCCGGTGAGTTTCTCAACCAGCGGAGGTGTTGCGAGGCTTAAGTGGGTTCAGTGCACCACGAAGGCACGAGGATCACGAAGTTCTGGTGAACGCTGGATGCCAGAGCAGCAGTTTTCATCGCCGGCTCCGCATCCGTCTCGGCTGCGTGGTGAACCTTCTTTCAGAACGATTCGGTTGAGGAAGCGTCTGCGAATCTCATAGACTTCCAAATCCCACAAACTCCTTCCAGAAAGCCCCGAACGTTGCTTCAGACCCCGCTCTTTTTCTGGCATCAGTCACATGGTGGCCGGCTCGTTGACTTCGCCGGCTGGTCGATGCCGGTGCAGTACGAGTCAATCGTCGACGAGCATCTGGCCACCCGGCAGGCGGCCGGGCTGTTTGATGTCTCCCACATGGGCAGGCTGCTGGTTGAGGGGCCGGTGGCGATCGACTGGCTGGAGGGACTGCTGACCCGCCGGGTGGCCGATCTGGCTGTCGGTCGGGCCCGGTACACGTTGTTGACGGGGGTCGATCGCTCGGCAGCGGAGGCGGCCGACGTCCCGGTGATTCTCGATGACGCGCTCGTCACCCGGTTGGGTGATGCCGACGATGGCACGCCTCGGCTGCTGCTGGTGGTAAATGCCAGCAACTGTCCCCGGGTCATTCGCTGGCTGGAGAGCCGGCTTCCTGCCAGCGGAGTGCGGCTGACCGATCGCACCGCCGCGACCGCCATGATTGCCGTCCAGGGGCCGCTGGTCTTTGGTGACGAGGGCCTGCTGCAGCAGGTCTGTGCCGCCGAGACCGCGGCGAGTCTGGCGACGCTACCGGTCTATGGGGCTGCCGAAATCACCATTGGCGGGATACCGGCGATTGTCAGCCGGACGGGCTACACGGGTGAGGATGGAGTTGAGCTGGTTGTTGACGCCGATGCCGCTGCTCCGATCTGGGAACAGCTGCTCATCGCCGGGCGGGACCGAGGGGTCAGGCCCTGTGGCCTCGGCAGCCGGGATACGCTGCGGCTGGAAGCTGGGATGCCGTTGTATGGTCACGAGCTGACCGAGCTGACCGACCCCTTTGCCATTGGCCTGGGCCGGGCGATTGAACGTGATGGCCGGTCCTTTCCCGGCGCCGCCGAGTTGGCCGCCCGGCGGGAGGCTGGTGGACGACAGCGGGTGGGCCTGCAGTTCGACTCGAAACGGGCCGCCCGTCAGGGTGACGCCGTCCTGTTGCCGGCCGCGGATCAGGCCTGCGGAGAAGTGACCAGCGGCAGCTTCTCGCCGACCCTCGGCTGCGGTGTCGCCATGGCAATGGTTGAACCGGCGGCCGCAGCGGTCGGGACGGAACTTCAGGCCGATGTCCGGGGCAGCCGGCTGCCGGCCCGCGTGGTGCCGCTGCCGTTTTACCGTCGCCGCCGCGAGGCTGGTTGAGACCCGGCCCTGCTCTGGCCGCCCAATGCCGTTATTCTGTGCCCCTGTTGATTTGAGACCCGTCCTGTTGGCAACCCTGGAGGCTTTTCATGTCGAAACCATGTCGCTACGCGAAATCACACGAATGGGCCCGGCTCGAGGATGACGGGACGGTCACCGTCGGGATCTCAGCCTATGCGGTCGAGGCACTGACCGACCTCGTCTTCATGCAACTGCCCGACGTCGGGACGCCGGTGACCGCGGGCGAGTCGTTTGGCGAGATTGAGAGCGTCAAGGCGGTCAGTGATCTTTATGCCCCGGTCTCGGGTGAGGTCGTGGGGGTCAACGCCCAACTGCCGGGCAAGCTCGAAACCCTTGGTGAGGATCCCTATGGCAGTGGCTGGGTGGTCAGTATTCAGCCCTCCGACCCGGCCCAGCTTGAGCAACTGCTCGATCAGGCGGCCTACGATGCCCTTGTTGGGAGCGAGTCGCATTGAGCCGGCCAGAGCCGGCGGCGGCTGTCGGCCTTCCGGAAGCGGGCCAGGCTGGATTGGTGGTCTGGCGAGATCCGCCGGCAGCGGGGCCCTGGAACATGGCGGCTGATGAGGCGTTGGCCCGTGCCGCCGAGCAGAGCGGCAGGGTGCTGGTGCGGGTCTATGGCTGGGAGCCCAACACGGTCTCGCTGGGTGGTTTCCAGCCGTTTGCGAAGACCGAGCGGCTGCCCGAACTGGCCGGCTGGCCAATCGTCCGTCGCCCCAGTGGTGGAGGGGCGATCGTCCACGGCACCGACCTGACCTACTGCCTGGCCCTCCCGGCCATGCATGCCTGGGGAAAGCGGCCGGAGGATCTCTACGCCGCTGTTCACACCGCACTCGTCGAGGAACTTGGGCAACGCGGGGTGGCAGCGTCCCTGGTCGATGCTGAATTCGCAGCGACGGTGCCCGACGACGAGTTCTTTTGTTTCAACCGCCGGGCCTTCGGGGATGTTGTGATTCCTGCAGCAGTTGCTGGGGCGGTGGCCGGCGGCTGCAAGGTGCTCGGTAGCGCCCAGCGGCGGCTGGCCGGGGTGGTGCTCCAGCACGGCAGTCTGCTCCTGCACCGGCACCCCTTGTTGAGCGGTGCCGGGAGTCATGCAGGATTGACAGATATCGCTGCTGGCATGGGGGGTGACTCATCTGAAGTGGTGGCTGGCTGGCTCCGCCGGCTGGCGGAGCGGCTGGGTGGGCCGCTGACAGAAATGCCCGGCAAGTCCTGGACCGGCAATGATCCTGAACTCCAGCGGCGGGCTGACCGGTACGCCGCGGACGATTGGCTGCAGCGGCGTTAGGAATCGGTGAGTGAAGACGGCTCTCGGATGCCGGACTTCCGCTGGACTCAGCAGGCCGGTCGTGCTAACGTGCGAGTATCTGGCGCCGAGTCGTATTTCTCATGACGTCCCGGTATTCGTTGGCGATCAGGGGGTTTCGTGGTGAACAATCTGAACAGAGACACGCTGTATGATCGCCAAGTTGATCATCGCCAGCGGCAAACGTGCCGGCCGGGCGATTTCGATGAAACGGGACAAACTGCTGATTGGGCGAGCTGAGGACTGCGATCTGCGGCCACTCAGTGAGGAAGTCAGCCGACGCCACTGTGCCATCACCAAGAAAGATGATGCGCTCTGGGTGGAGGATCTCCGCAGCCGGAACGGAACGTTCGTCAACGGCCTCAAACTGACCGAGCCAAAGCAGTTGGCAGACGGCGATCTGGTCCGGGTCGGTTCGCTTGAACTCAAGGTGTCGGCCGCTCCCGAACCGAAGTTTGACACCGATGAAGACATCTCCCGGCTGCTGCTCGGCGGCGATCAGCCGGCAGGGATGCATGACACCACCCGTTCGCTGCGGGCGGCCGACGACGATTCGGCAGTGGTGCACGGAGCGGCCGAACCGCGAGGGCCGGATGCCGCCGGTGGGACCACGGTGGCTTCAAAGAATCTCGACCACGATGCCAACCAGGATGATGATGAGTCGGACATCTCCAAACGGGGCAAAGCCCTCGACGAGATCCTCAAGTCGCGGAATAAGCCTGGTCAGCTTCCGAAAAGCGACAAGCCCGACGGATCGAGCCGCGATGCGGCTGCCGACGCCCTGAGGAAATACTTCGGCAACCGATGACGGCTGGCGGTCGCGGTCGCCTTTCCAGCAGAGTCGGTAGAATCGGTAGCGGCCGCAATTTTTTGCCGTCCTGCCCTGCTTGCCCACAAAGCATGGCGCATACTTCTGTGCCGACCGGACTGACCGGTCAGGATTGCCCAGTCGGCCGGGTCGACCAGCTCGCCTGGTGGCTGGCCGCCTTTTCCCGACTCACGCCCCGCGAGTAATCCTCATGCCCACCAGCCTCTCCCGGCCTCGCCGCCGCCAACAAATTGATCCGACCACCTGCGAACGGGACTACGATTCAGCCGAAATTGAGTTCATGCAGGCGGTTGAGCAGTACAAGCGGACAAGCGGTCGGCAGTTTCCCACCTGCAGCGAAATGCTGGCAATCGTCCGCTCTCTCGGCTACGTCAGGGTTTTGCCGGCGGGGGATCTCGACGGCGAACCGGCCTTGTCGGCTGGGCACCCGTCGGCATAGTGTCCCAGCCGCTGTTTCCCGGCTGCGAACTTCGCGGCTGGATAACCGTGCGCTGGCAAAATCCGACGTGTTGCATCCTCCGTTTTCACTGCTCCGTTTCCACCTCGGCGGCATGCTGGTGCCGCTGTTGTCGGGATTGGTTTTGGCCTTCGGCTGCCACCGGCTGACGACCAACGATTCCAGCGAAGGGGTGCGGCTCTACCAGCAGGGCAACTACCTCGGGGCGGTCAACTCGTTCCAGCGGGCCCTCGATCAGCAGCCGGGCAACCCCGATTGTTTCTACAACCTGGCGGCCACCTATCACCAGCAGGCCAAGCTCTTCAGTCGCAGCGGCGATCTGCCGATCGCAGAGCAGTACTACCACCTCTGCCTGGCTCGGGCGCCCGACCATGCGGCCTGTCAGCGGGGCCTGGCGGTGCTGCTCGTCGAGACCGGTCGGCCGGCAGAGGCAATCGGTCAGCTCGAACAATGGGCCGCCCTTGATCCCGACAGCCCCGAGCCCCACATCGAACTCGCCCGGCTCTGTCAGGAGCAGGGCAACCCGGCCGCGGCGGAGGATCAACTGGCCGCTGCCCTGGCGATCGATCCCGACAATCCTCGGGCCCTGGTGGCCCGGGGCCAGATCAGGGAAGCAGCCGGCGACACCCGGCAGGCGCTGGCCAGCTACACACGGGCGCTGGAGGTCGATCGCAATCAGCCCACCGTGATGGTGAAGGTCGCGACGCTTCGTGACGGGACCGCGGCCACCGTCGCCGCCCGGCCACCGTTGACCGGCGTTTCTCCCCCGGCCCGATGATCCCGGCGGGAAAGCGTCGCCCGTTGACCCTGCCGGCGATCGGGCCGTATCCTCTCCACAACGGTGGCAGCCGGCACCGTGCGGCCAAAACGGACCTCGACGGAGACATTCATGGCGACGGTGGCTGACAGGGTCTTCAATTTTTCTGCCGGACCGGCCGTCCTGCCGCTTCCGGTGCTGGAGCGAGCCCGCGACGAACTCCTGTCCCTGCCCGGCGTCGGGATGTCGGTGCTGGAAATCAGCCATCGCAGCAAGGCCTTTGATGAGATTCTCGAGCGGACCCTGGCCGACCTCGGCAGCCTGCTAGGGCTTGGCGCTGACCATGAGCTGGTGCTCCTCCAGGGGGGCGCGAGCCTGCAGTTCGCGATGGTGCCGATGAATCTGCTCGCCGGGCAGTCAGCCGCGGCTAACTACATCGTGACAGGTACCTGGGGGCAGGGCGGCCTCAAGGATGCCAAGCAGATCGGCCCGACCCACATCGCCTGGGACGGTGAGCAGACTGGCTATGACCGGCTGCCCGGGGCGGGTGACATCGGTCTCTCCGCAGATCCTGCCTACGTCCATATCACCAGCAACGAGACGATCCAAGGGGTGCAGTGGCAGCAACTGCCCGACGTCGGCCCGGCGCCGCTGGTCTGCGACTGCTCGAGTGACTTCCTCTCCCGACCAATCGACCTCGCTCGGTATGGTCTGCTCTATGCCTGCGCCCAGAAGAATGCCGGCATCGCCGGCGTCACGGCGGTGGCAATCCGAAAAGACCTGCTGGAGCGAGCGCCGGAAAGCCTGCCGTCGATGCTCGACTACCGCACGTTTGTTGCCAAAGGCTCGCGGCCCAACACGCCGCCCGTCTTTGCCATTTATATGCTTGGGTTGGTCTGCGAGTGGCTGCTGCGGGAGGTTGGCGGCCTCGAGCGGGTCGCGGCGCAGAATGCTGCCAAGGCCGCCCTGCTCTACGACACCCTCGACGCCTCCGAAGGCTTCTATCGTGGGCACGCTGCGATCGACTGCCGGTCCATGATGAACGTCACGTTCCGGCTGCCCTCGGCTGAACTCGAGCAGGCGTTTCTGGCCGAAGCCGCCAGCCAGGGCCTTTCCGACCTCAAGGGACACCGGTCGGTGGGGGGAATCCGGGCCAGCGTTTACAATGCCATGCCGGAGGCGGGCGTGCTGGCCCTGCGGGACTTCATGAACGACTTCAAGAATGCCCGTGGCTAAGCGGCAAAACGGTGGCCCCCACCGCTGACGGACGCGGCAGGGCCTGGTTGGCTGCTGCCTGTTCATCTGCCTCCGACGACACACTCACGAGAGACCCCGAACTCCCCAGGAATCCGGCCCCGTCCGCCGACACTCAGCCATGCCATCGATCATCGTGCTCGACAAACTCAGCCCCGACGGAATCGCCCTGCTCGATGCCGCCGCCGCCAGTGGCATCAGCTACGAGGTCCGGACGGGCCTTGCCGGTGACGACTTGCGGGAGGCCCTGGCCCAGCACGATGGCGCGATCTGCCGCAGCGGCGTGAAGATCACTGCCGATGCAGTTGCGGGCAACCAGCGGCTGCGGGCGATCGTCCGGGCCGGCGTCGGCACCGACAACATCGACAAGCAGGCGGCGACCCGCCAGGGGATCGTGGTGATGAACACCCCGGCCGGCAATACCATCAGCACGGCCGAACATGCTTTTGCCCTGATCCTTGCGCTTTCACGTAACGTTGCTGCCGCCGATGCCAGCCTCCGAGAGCATCGCTGGGACCGGGGCAAGTTCATGGGGGTGCAACTGGCCGGGAAGACCCTGGGGATCGTCGGGATGGGACGGATCGGGCAGGCGGTGGCCAGCCGGGCCCGGGCCTTTGACATGCGGGTGGTCGGCTTCGATCCATTCCTGGCCACCGACCGTGCCAGTGAACTGGGGGTTGAACTTGTCGGCAGCGTGCGGGAAATGCTGCCGGAAATCGACTACCTCACCGTCCATACTCCGCTGACCGCCGACACTCGCCACCTGATCGGACGGGCTGAGCTCGCGTTCCTGAAGCCGGGCGTGCGGCTGGTCAACTGTGCCCGGGGAGGCATCTATGACGAGGCGGCGTTGCTCGAAGGAATCCAGAGCGGCACGATTGCCGGCGTGGCGTTGGACGTGTTTGAAAATGAACCCTGCACCGAGAGCCCGCTGTTCGACCAACCCGGCGTGCTGGTGACACCGCACCTCGGGGCCAGCACGGAGGAAGCGCAGTCGCAGGTGGCCATCGAAGGGGTCAATCTGCTGATCGACTTCCTGCGGAACGGCACCGTGCGGCACTCGGTCAATTCCAGTCCGATCGACCCGGTGGCGCTGGAGGGCGTGCGGGGCTTTCTCGATCTCGGCTGGCGGCTGGGCGTGCTGCTTTCGCAGCTGGACGACCAGCCGCCGAGGTCTGTTTCAATCGCCTACCGGGGTGAGATTGCCTCCCGCAACACCCGGCTGGTGACGGCCGCCTTTGCTGCCGGCCTGCTGGAAACGGCGCTTGAGGATGTCAACATCATCAACGCTGAGATGCTGCTCCGAGAACGGGGCATCGAACTGGTTGAACAGAGCCGGTCCGATCCAGGGGCGTTCAGTTCGGTCGTGGCCGTCGATCTCGTGGCCGGTGACCATGTCCACCGGGCTGCGGGCACCCTCTTCGGCCGGTCGATGCCGCGACTGGTGCAGCTGGAGGGGCACCGGCTTGAGGCCTATCTCGACGGTACCCTGTTGATTTTCACCCATCAGGACGTCCCCGGCATCATCGGTCGGGTGGGAACGGCATTCGGCGGCAGCGGGGTGAACATTGCCCAGATGACCGTTGGCCGCTCTGCTCCCGGTGGCGATGCGATCGGTGTCCTCAACCTCGACCAACCACCCTCCGCCGAAGCCCTGGCCAAGGTCGAGGCCTGCGAGGGAATTTGTTCGGCCCGCGTCTGTAATCTGCCTGCGGCCGGACAGTTGCCCTACTGGCTGGCAACTCCGCCCGCGACTGCCCGCGGGTAATTCCGTGAGCTGCGGTGATGTGCAAAACCGTGAGATCCCCGATCAGCCCCAGGCCGCTGCTAACAGCCGTCCTGGTGCTAGTCGTCAGCAGCCCGCCGGTGGGAGCCGAGCCTGAGTCGGTCCCGGAACGGACGGCGCGACAGCTGCTCGACGCGGTGGCTGAGCGTGGCTATCACGATACGGCACTGTTGATTCTCGATCGGCTTGCGGCTGACTCGGAGCTGTCGGAGGAGTTTCGCCTGACGATCCCCCTGCGGCGAGCGGCGGCCCTCATCGCCGCGGTTCGCCGAGAGCCCGATCCGGCGAAACGGCAGGCGGTCTATACAACCGCTGGCGAGGAGATCGACCGCCTGCTTGCCGCCGGGAACGCCCCGGCAGTGGTTGCCGAGGCCGCCCTGCAGCGGGGGCTGCTGTTGCTGGAACAGGGTCGGCTGCAGGCGGCTACTGAGCCCGCTGCGGCAGCCGACCTGTTCGGCCGGGCCGTCGCCGCCTTTGTGGCCCCCGCTGGTGCCGGTCCCGTGGGAGGGTCGGCCCGCGTTGCGGCTGAACGGGAGCTGGCGGAGGTGAATGGTCGCCTAGCCGCGTACCGGAAACAGCGGGTGCTGTCCCGTCAGGATCGGCAGGCCTGCGAGGACCTCGAAGAACAACGCGAGCTGCTGCGGGGGCGGTTGATCCAACTTGAACTGCTAGCGGCCGAGGCAACCGCTGAACGGGCCCGCTGTTTCCCGCCAGGCTCTGCGGCCCGCCGGTCGGGACTGGAGGATTCGGTCGAGCGGTACCGGTCCATTGCGGAGCAGCAGTCGACGCGAGCTGCGGGCCTCTGGGCCCGTGTGGAACAGGGCCGTACGCTGATCGAGTTGGGAGATCGGGACCGGGGCCTCGACCTGCTCGACGGGATTCTCAGGCTGCCGGCGACCGAGACGCTGATCGAGCGATTGCAGGTGCGGGCCCTCGCCGCCACCCTTGCCTGCTGGCTCGAGACACCGGATCGGCGAGATGACTCGGGCTTTGATGAACGGCTGCGGCGGCAGGTGCTCAGGCTTGGTCCGCCGGAGACTCTCGACGCCGATGCCTTGGCGGCGCAGTATGCCGCTGCCGAACTGCTGCTCAGGCGGGTCGAGGCGATTCCCCCCAACGATCGGCTCCGCCGGCAGCAACTGATCGAGGACGTGCGGCAGCTGGCAACAGCTGTCGCCCGGACGGGCGGCGATCAGGCGGCAGCCGCGCGGGACCTGCTCGAGCGGCTCGACGGCAGGGGGCGGGCCGCCGCCGGTCGGCTGCGGCAGACTTTCGACGCGGCGGTCGATCGGGCCCGTCAGGCCATTGCGGCCATGCAGTCCGATCCAACCGACTCGCGGCGTGCCGCCGCCAGGGAACAGATCCGTGAGGCGTTGGCGGCGGGGGCGGCCGACCCGCCGGACGATCCCGCCACCCGGCGGCAGCA
>CBFIHA010000038.1:0-32903 GCA_965662195.1 uncultured Pirellulales bacterium | reverse complement strand
GAATGCGACGTCGGAAGCGAAAAAACGCGGTTTCCCTCAGCTTGCGCTTCGGGCTTCGAAGCATGGATTTTTTCACTGGTAGGCGCGAATATGCGACATCAAAGATTGTGCCCGCAGTCCCTCGGCTCTCTCGCAGGCACACTGTTCCTGTCGATCTACCTGATTCTTTGACGTCGCGGTCCCCGCGCGGCTCCCTAACCGTAAGAGTGCTCATGGTCAAAAAACTCTTTCTTCTGGTGCGGAACCTGCTGCTGCTGGGCCTTGTCGTCGGCTTGGCTGCGGGGGGCTATCTGACGCGTGACCGTTGGCTGCCGCTGCTGGCCCGGCCGAAGCCGGCCGCTGCCGACCACGAGACGCACGAGGTACTGCCCGTCGCGGCCGCCGCCGCCGCCGACACGCTCGAACTGAGCCAGCAGGCCCGCAAAAACTTGCAGCTCGTCTCGCGACCGGCGCGGCTGGGGACCTTCCGGCGGACCATCGACCTGCCGGGCCGGGTGGTTGATCGTCCCGGCCGCTCCGACCGCGGGGTCACCTCACCGGCGGTCGGGATTGTCACCATGATCCACGCCTTTCCGGGCGACACCGTTGGTCCCGGTGACAGGCTGTTCACCCTGCGGCTGCTGAGCGAATACATCCAGACCACCCAGTCGGAACTCTTCAAGGTCACCCGTGAGATCGAGCTGGAAAACGAAAAGCGAAATCGACTCGCCCAGATCAGTGATGGGGCGATCGCGCCAGTGCGACTGATTGAGGTCGACCAGCAGCTGCGGCGGCTCGCGGCAGCCAGCCAGAGCTATCGGCAGGAACTCCTCGCCCGGGGGCTCTCACCGGAGGAAATCGATCAGATCGTGGGCGGGCAGTTCGTCACCTCGATTGATGTGGCGGCACCGCAGCCGCAGCAAGAATTGGCCTTGCCGGAGCCCGCCGCCACTGCGGCCGACCGTGTCGACGCCGACGACGGTCCGATCACCTACGAGGTGCAGGAACTGACAGTCGAGCTGGGTAGCCAGGTGCAGGCCGGCCAGCTGCTGGCCATGCTGGCCGACCATCGGCAGCTGTTCATCGCCGGGCATGCCTTCAAACGGGAAACACCGTTGCTCGAACGCGCTGCCCGAGCCCACTGGCCGATCGAGGTGGAGTTTGCCGAGGACGATCCGACCGCCTGGCCCGCACTGGGGCAGACCTTTGAAATTCAACACTTCTCCAATACGATCGATCCCGAAACCCGGACCCTCGACTTTTTCATTCCGCTGATCAATCAGGCCAGCCGCTACACGAAGGCGGGCAGCAACTTTTTGGTCTGGCGGTTTCGGCCGGGTCAGCGGGTGCGGCTGCATGTGCCGGTCGAGGAGCTCGAAGGCGTGATTGTGCTGCCAGCTGGGGCGGTCGTGCAGGACGGCCCCGAGGCCTACGTCTTCCGCCAGAACGGCGACCTATTCAAACGCCTGCCGGTGCATCTGCTGCATGCGGACCGCCGACAAGCAGTGCTGGCCAACGATGGCAGTGTCGCCCCGGGCTGGTACCTGGCCCAGTCCTCCGCCGCCATCCTCAACCGCGTCCTCAAGGAGCAGACATCCAGCGGCATGCCCGTCGGCGTGCATGTCCATGCCGACGGCACCGTCCACGACGCTCACTGACTGCCACCCTCCGACAGAACCTTCCTCCCCAATGCTCAACGCCGTCATTCGCTTCGCCCTCCGCTCGCGGCTGCTGGTACTCATCAGCAGCCTGGCCCTGTTGGGCTACGGTGGCTACCTGGCAACCCTGCTGCCGATCGATGTCTTTCCCGACCTCGACCGGCCGCGGGTGGTGATCATTACGGAGTGCCCGGGCCTGGCGACCGAGGAGGTTGAAACCCTCGTCACCCAGCCGATCGAAATCGCCCTGCTCGGAGCCAGTGGCGTCGAGGCGGTTCGCAGCCAGTCGACCGCCAGCCTGACCGTGATCTATGTCGAGTTCGGCTGGCAGGTCGAGGTGCGGGCCGCCCGGCAGACGGTGCAGGAGCGGCTGACGACCATCAGCAACAGTCTGCCCGCTGGGATCCGGCCGGAGATGACGCCGACTGCCTCAATCATGGGACAGATCGTGATCGCCGGCATGTACCGGCAGCGGGGACCTGGGGGTGGCGAACTGGTCGCGATTCCCGGCAAGCCGCTGGTGGCCGAACGGCTGGCGACTGCCGATGCGGCCAGCCTGAAGCTCTGGCAGGTAACCGACCGGCACCGGCCGGGCAGCTGGCAGGAGGTGCCGGTCGCCTCGTGCCAGTGGCAGGAACTGCCAGCGACTGTACCGCCTGACGGCCTGACGGCCGACCACACGCCGTCCCGGTCGGCCACGGTGACCACGGCGGCCGGCGATCGGTACGAGCTTGCGTTTCCCTCAACGGTCGAGCAGTCGATGCAACTGCGGACGACGGCTGACTGGATCGTCCGACGGCGGCTGCTGAAGATTCCCGGCATCGCCGAGGTCTTCGTGCAGGGGGGCGACCGCAAGCAGTATCAGATTCGGGTCGATCCGACCGCCCTGCTGGAATATGGCGTGACGCTGCCGATGGTCGAAGCGGCCCTGCGGGCCAGCAACATCAACACCAGTGGTGGCTTTGCCGTCGAGGGACAGCAGGAGCGGCCGATCCGGGTGCTTGGCCGCCTGGGGCCAGAGCCGGCCCGCGTCCTTGCCGACCTTCGTAAGGTGCCACTCGTGGCGACCGAAAAACGGACGATTCTGCTGGAGCAGGTCGCCGAGGTGGTCGAGGCCCCAGAATTCAAACGGGGGGATGGCGCAGTCAACGGCCTGCCGGGTGTGGTCTTCACGATTGCCAAGCAGCCGCATGTCGACACCCGGGCCCTGACCGACAGCATCACCGCTGCCCTGCAGAACGTGGAGGCCGGGCTACCGGATGACATCGTCATCGACCCCGACCTCTTCCAGCTGAAGAGCTTTATCGACCGCGGCATCTTCAACGTCGGTGAGGCCCTGGTGATCGGGGCAGTGCTGGTGCTGCTGGTGCTGTTCGCCTTCCTGATGAACATCCGCACCACCTTCATCACGCTGACGGCCATCCCGTTATCGCTGGTGCTGACCACGCTGGTCTTCCGGCTCACCGGCATGCTGACCGGCACCACGCTGTCGATCAACGTGATGACCCTCGGTGGTATCGCCGTGGCGATGGGTGAACTGGTCGATGACGCCATCGTCGATGTCGAGAACATCTTCCGCCGGCTCAAGGAAAACAACGCCCTGCCGAAGCCGCGGCCGGCCCTCCGGGTGGTCTACGACGCCAGCCGGGAGATCCGGGCGGCCATCGTCTTTGGCACGGCGGTGGTGATCCTGGTCTTCCTGCCGCTGTTCGCCCTCTCCGGTATCGAAGGCCGGCTGTTTGCCCCGCTGGGGCTGGCCTACATCGTGTCGATTCTGTCGTCGCTGCTGGTGTCGCTGACGGTCACCCCCGTGCTCTCCTATTACCTGCTGCCGCAGTCGCCGGCGGCCCACCGCGAACAGGATGGCCTGCTGCTGCGGCTGCTGAAATTCCTCACGAGCCCGCTCATCCGGCTGAGCATGGCCCTCCCCGGCCCGCTGCTGGTGGTGACCTGGATTGGTGTCGCTCTTGCCGGCTGGCAACTGGCCAGCCTGGGCCAGAACTTTCTGCCTCCCTTCGACGAGGGCAGTGTGCTGATCAACGTCACCCTGCCACCGGGGTCATCGCTGGAGGCATCAAACGACACCTGTCGGCTGATCGACGCCAAGCTGAGGGCCATGCAGCTGAGTGACAGCCAGCCAGAGGGAGAAATTCTGCTTTTTGTCCGCCGGACCGGACGGGCCGAGATGGATGAGCATGCCGCGCCGGTGAACGTCAGTGAATACATCGTCAGTGTCAATCCAGCCACCGACCGGGAACGCGCCGAGATCATCGAGCAGCTGCTGGAGGAGCTCTCCGCCGAGGTGCCCGGGGTGGCCATCGAGGTTGAGCAGCCGCTGGCCCACCTGATCAGCCACATGGTTTCAGGCGTCTATGCCCAGATCGCGATCAAGGTGGTCGGGGATGACCTCGACGGCCTGATCCGGGTGGCCGACCAGATTGCGGCGGTGGTGCGGACCGTGCCGGGCATCACTCCACCAGTAGTGGAGCCGATCCGCCGCACCGAGGAACTGCACATCAGGCTGCGGGCCGACGACCTCGCCTTTCATGGCCTTTCGCGGGAGTACGTCGCCCGCATCATCCAAACGGCCCTGCAGGGGACGGTGGTCTCGCAGGTGCTGGAGGGGCAGCGACGGTTTGATCTGCTGGTGCGGCTCGAAGAGCAGTCACGAACCGACTATGCCAACCTGGGCCGGCTGCGGATCGACCTGCCCCACAGCGAAGGTCAGCTCGAACTGCGAGACATCGCCGACATCGGCCCGGGCAGCGGCCCCAACTCGATCAACCGTGAGAACTCCCGCCGCCGGCTCGTCGTCCGCTGCAACACCCAGGGACGCGACCTGGCCACGGCGGTGGCCGAAATCAAACAGCGGATCGGCCGCGAGGTGGAACTGCCGGAAGGATTTTTCATCGAATACGGCGGCCAGTTCGAGAGCCAGCAGCGGGCCACCACGCTGATCACCGTGCTGGCAGCGGTGTCGGTCGTCGGCATGTTCGCCGTGCTGATGCTGCTGTTTCCGTCAGTGCGAATCGTGCTGCAGCTGCTCAACGCCCTGCCGACGGCCTTCATCGGCGGAGCAGCGGCACTCGTCGTGACCCAGCAGCCGCTCACGGTGGCGAGCCTGGTCGGCTTCATCTCGCTGGGGGGCATCGCAGTCCGCAACGGCATCCTGCTGGTGACGCACTACTTTCATCTGATGACCGCAGAGGGCCAGCCCTTCAGCCGCGAGACCATCCTCCGCGGCAGCCTCGAGCGGCTGGCCCCGGTGCTGATGACCGCGCTGACCGCCGGCATCGGCCTGGTGCCGCTGGTGCTCGGCGGGCAGGAGCCGGGCCGGGAGATTCTCTATCCGGTCGCCACCGTGATCCTCGGTGGCCTGCTCACCTCGACCTTCTGCGAGTTCCTGATCCACCCCGGCCTGTTCTGGCAGTTCAGTGGCCGCGACGCGGTAAGGCTTGCCCAGGCCGACGAGACGCTCGACGACCTGCTTGCCGATGCTGCCGACCAGCCGGTCAGATTTTCCGGGGACGCCGGAGCAGACCGTAGCCCCAGAACAACCAGCTGATTCCTGAATGCGAATGACGTGCTCCCCTTGCCACACCTGGAAAAGGATTCCCCAATGTCCTGTTTGATCGCCCGCACGACCGTTTCTGTTTCGCTCGCCGCTGTCCTCGTAGCCGCCGGACTGTCGACTGGCTGCGGCCAGCAACATTCGTCGACGTCACCAGCAGCCAGCCAGCCGACCACAGTGGCCGCCGGCCGTGATGATCCAGATGGCCCCAGCCGGCATGAGGTTGAAGGTCACGACCACGCCCCCGGCCCACATGGTGGCACGATTGTTGACTGGGGCGGCGGCACCTATCACATCGAGTTCCTGGTTGCGCATGAAAAACGCGAGGCGGTGGCCTACGTCCTTGGCCCCGATGAAAAGACACCGACCCCCATCAAGGCCGAAGAAGGCAGCCTGCTGCTGACGCTCACCGAACCGGCCATCCAGCTGCCCCTGACAGCCCGCCCGCTGCCGGGTGAGACGGCTGAGGCCTGCTCTCGCTTTGTGGGCCGGCACGAGAGCCTCGGACCCGTCCGGGAATTTGCCGGGACGATCAGCGGAGCGGTCGCTGGCACGCCCTACGCCGGCGACTTTGCAGAAGAGCCGCACGACCATGCGAAAGAATAGGGCAGAGGGAACCGTTTTGCCGCACCAGATGCCAGCAGCAAATCAAACTGTTGAACTGAACCTCGACGGGCTTGTCGGACCGACGCACCATTATGGCGGGCTCGGGGTCGGCAATCTGGCCTCCCAGCGGCATCGGCACGAGGTGGCAAACCCGCAGGCGGCGGCCCTCGAAGGCCTGGCCAAGATGCGGCTGCTGGTCGATCTTGGCGTTGCCCAGGGGGTGTTGCCGCCACAGGAGCGGCCGCTGGTGCCGGCCCTGCGGCGGGTTGGCTTCACCGGTGACAATGCAGCGGTGCTGGCCGCCGCGGCCCGAGAGGCTCCGGAGTTACTTTCGGCCGCCGCCAGCACGTCGTCGATGTGGGCGGCCAACGCCGCGACCATCTCGCCAAGTGCCGATACCGCCGACGGCCGGCTGCACCTGACGCCGGCCAATCTGATCAGCCAGTGGCACCGTTCACTGGAGACCGCGGCAACGGCCGCGGTGCTGCGGCAGATCTTTCCCGCTGCGGAACACTTCTGCCATCACGCCCCCCTGCCGGCAGCGATCGGCCTTTCCGACGAAGGGGCCGCCAACCACACGCGGCTGACGCCGAGCCATGGCTGCCCCGGCATCGAGCTGTTCACCTATGGCCGGGCTGCCGACGAGCATTCAACCAGCCGGTTCCCAGCCCGGCAGTCGCAGGCCGCGTCGCAGGCCATCGCCCGGCTGCATGGCCTCGCCCCGGACCGCACGGTCCTTCTGCGGCAGAGCAAGGTGGCCATCGACGCCGGCGTCTTTCACAACGACGTCATCGCCGTTGGGAATGAGAACCTGTTGCTGGTTCACGAACGGGCCTACGCCGATGGGCCGTCAGCCATCGCGGCAGTGCGAGCCTGCTACCGGGCTGCCTGCGGGGACGACCTGATCGTGATTGAGATTGCCGAACGGGAGATTCCGCTTGCCGTCGCCGTCGAGACCTACCTGTTCAACAGCCAACTGGTCAGCCTGCCGGGCGGCGACATGGCAGTTGTCTGCCCGGCTGAATGCCGCGAGCACCTGGCGGTGAGTAACTGGCTGGACAGCCTGCTCGCCGATGACAACCCGGTGACGGCGGTCCATCCTGTCGCGGTCCGGCAGAGCATGCGAAACGGTGGCGGCCCGGCCTGCCTGCGGCTGCGGCTGGTGCTGACGCCGGCTCAGCTGGCGGCCACGCACCAGCCGGTCTTGATGACACCAGAACGGCTTGGCCGATTGGAGGACTGGGTGAAGCGGCACTACCGCGACCGGCTGACGGTGGCCGATCTGGCCGATCCGGCTCTGCTGGAAGAAACAGGTCGGGCCCTTGAGGAACTGGCTGCACTCCTCGCCCTTGGCTGACGCAAGGCCCTTCCGGCAAGAACCCGGAAGCTGCCAGCCGGCCGCCTTGGGGGAGGTTGCGTCCCGCTGCCGACGGTGGTTTCATCTGGTAGGATCGAGTCGTTCGGCAGGTGATCTGCAGATCTCGTGTCGGTCATTCATTCCTGCGTTCATTCATCATCATCCGCGTGAAAGAGTCTTCCCATGCCCCACCCATTCTTGCTCTGTCTGATCACCACCATGCTGCTGGCCTGCTCGACCGTGACGCAGGCAGAGAACCATGTCCAGGCTGCGATCAAGACGGCGACAACACCGGCCCACCGAATGGAAGGCGGCAAAAAGAACTGGTGGCAGCAGCGGCACGAAGACAGGCTGGCACTGGCCAAGCAGGGCGGCTGGGAACTGGTGTTCCTGGGTGACTCGATCACCCATGCCTGGGAGAGCGCGGGCACGCAGACCTGGAAACAGTACTACGGCAACCGCAAGGCCCTGAACCTCGGCTTCAGTGGCGACCGTACCGAGCACGTCCTCTGGCGGCTGGACAATGGCGAGCTTGATGGCTTCCAGCCAACGGTGGTGGTGATCATGATCGGCACCAACAACACCGGTCACCGCAAGGATCCTCCTGAGGCGATTGCTGCCGGCGTGGAAAAAATCCTCGAGCGGATCAAATCGAAGTCACCCAAGACAAAGGTTCTGCTGCTGGCAATCTTTCCCCGCGCCGAACAGAAAAATGATCCGTCGCGGATCAACAATG
The DNA here is from genome assembly GCA_965662195.1 of uncultured Pirellulales bacterium. Classification (GTDB taxonomy): domain Bacteria; phylum Planctomycetota; class Planctomycetia; order Pirellulales; family UBA1268; genus UBA1268. The sequence continues at coordinate 24,996 of CBFIHA010000038.1, read as the reverse complement.
ACAAGGCCAACGCGCTGCTGGCCAAACTGGCGGATGGCGAACAGGTTGTCTTCCTCGACATCAACGACCGGCTGCTGATGCCGGACGGCCGGCTTTCGAAAGAGATCATGCCCGACCTGCTGCACCCGAAGCAGAAGGGCTATGCGATCTGGGGCGAGGCGATCGAACCGACACTGAAGAAACTGCTGGGCGAATAACGCCAGCAGAACGCAACTCTCAATCGAAAGCCGCGGTCGGACAGCCGCAGCAAGAACGCTGGAAGCCGCCGGCGGAGCTATTTGTGCAGGATCAGCTTCCCGGCTCGGGTCAAGGTGAGCCGATAGAGTTCGCCGGCGTGGAGAATCTGCACCTCGCGGCCACCCCGGAGCAGGTCTTCGGAGCGGATCGGCTGCTGGATCAGGTTCGCCGCTCCCGGCGAATCTTGCTTCCGGATCTTCGGCCCGGTTTCTGGCGATGATTCGTGGACCATGGAAAACCCGGCAGTATTTCGCTTGACGGATACGCTCGAACCGGTACGATACCGCTAATGAGACTGATTCTCAATATCAGTCGCTCGGTTTTTCTGCCAGCCAGCCTCGGGTCACCTGACCCCTCAGCCAGCCACGCTTCACTCAACGACCTGAAACGAGGTTTTTCAATGGCTTTCGCAAAGAACAATTCCACACGAGTTTTCCCGACGCCTTCCGTTCCCTCCCGCACGGCATCGACAACGAGCGGTCCGGCAGCGTTTACGCTGATTGAACTATTGGTGGTGATCGCAGTCATCGGCGTCCTGGTTGGCCTGTTGCTGCCAGCCGTCCAGCAGGCCCGCGGGGCGGCTCGCCGGATGTCGAGTCTCAACAATCTCAAGCAGATGGGGATTGCCCTGCACACCTATCACGATGGGCGGCGACGGCTGCCGCCGGGGTTTACGTCGACTGTCACCGGGGCCTGGCCGGGCGGATCCAACGACCCAGTTCCTGAGAGCGGCCCCGGCTGGAGCTTCTTCGCTGAGATGCTGCCCTTCATGGAAGAGGCGACGCTGGCCCAGCAGATCGACTTCGACAAGCTCATCACCCATAACGACAATCAAGCCGCCCGCGAGACGATCGTGCCAGCCTTCGTTGACCCGGGTGACACGGCACCAAAGCTAATCAACATCAAGAGTGGTCCTTCAACGACGCTCGCTCAGGCAGCAGTCTGCAGTTATGCCGGCTGCCTTGGCACCTTGGCCTACGAAGAGCAGCCCTTTACCGGCGTGTTCCATCGCAACAGTCGGGTGCGGCTGGACGACATCACCGATGGCACGAGCAAGACGATCGGCATCGGTGAGCGGATGAGCCGGCACACCGAGACCAGCTGGTGCGGCGTCACACCGGGGCAGAAGATGTACTACTCGCCCGAGTCGCCGAACTACGACCCAAGTAACCCTACCAAGAAGGAACGACCCGCCATCGTCTCGCTCCTCGTCCACGTGCGATCGAGCGCACCGAGCCTGTCGGGCAGCCCCGGCGGATTCATCGGTCCTCATCAGGCCGGCACGCAGTTTCTGAACCTCGACGGCTCATGCCGGCTCATCAACGACAGCACCTCGCCGGAGGTGTTCCGGGCCCTTTGTACGCGGTCGGGTGGTGAACCGGTCTCAGTGGATTAGTGACCGCAAGCGCCGGTGACAATTGCAAACCCTTAACCGGCAGCCGTAAGGGGGACGGTTTTTTTATTTGCGGAATCAGCGGGCGAAACGCCGCTCACCATCCGACTTTTCACGCATTTTCCGCACCCGCTCCTGCTCGGCCGCCAAGGCCAAACCGGTCACCGGTTCCGGCTGATAAAACCGATTGGGGACCAGCGGCTCAGCGCTGGGAATGGTCCGCCACCGGATTCGCCGATACCAGACTTCGTGGCCGTGGTCCTGTAACCAGAGGTAGCCACCGCGGCCGGTCAGGTCACCGCCACGGACCGCAAGCAGGTCGACATACTCAGCCCAACGTGGATCCTCGTAGTCAAACGAGACAACTGACTCGCCGTTGAGCCAATGCTCAATCACCGAGCCCTTGCAGATGATCCGGCCCGTGTTCCACTCCCCTGCTGGCCGCGTGAGGTCTTTTTCTGGAGCCATGCAAAAAAACAGCGACGCGGCTGCCTGCCGTGGATTCTGGCCGTAGGGGCTGCCAGTATTGTCGAGCACCTGATACTCGACCTGTCCGGGCCGGTAATAGACTCCACTGTTACAGCCGGCCGAAACTTTCCAGTCAAACCGGAGCTCAAAGTCATCGGGCACCGGAGCCGCCGTGTAGGTCAGCGGCCCACTTCCCCGCACTCGGTGGAAGACGCCGTCTTTGATTTCCCAGTTACCGGCCTGCTCCCAGCCCCTCAAACTCCTGCCGTCACAGAGGGAAGTAAAGGCCGACTCGGGGGCAGGTCGGTGCGCTGAATCGGTTGCCGCTGAATTTGGTCCGCCAGACTGCCCAGTGAGCCACTTGAAGGTCGTGAAATACCGTCGGCCCAGCGCCCGATACGATGCGGCATCAAAATGAAGGGCATCGCCCCTGTCGGTCAGCCCTTCCGCTGACACGAAACCAACAGCAGGAAGCTGCTGCGGAAGCTGCCGATGGGCACGATCGACCTGCCGGGTGGCAACCATCCAGGGCCGGGCGGGGAAGATGCCGAGCTGCCCCACCAAAAAGGGAACCGCCGGAGCATCGAGGCTTTTCCGAAATCGGCCGACGAGCTCCCGCAGCCGCTCGGCATAGGCCGCGGCCGCGACCGGGTTGCAGTCAGCCTCACCCTGATGCCAGAGAATCGCCTTGAGCCGCCCAGCCCGCAGGGCAGCCTTCGCCCGCGGCAGCATATCGTCCCAGGGGTGAGACTTCGTCTGCTCGTGGTAGCCGCCCGGCACCCAACTGGTGATTGCTGAACCGCCAACCGCGCAGGGCACGAGACCAACCGTCACCCCGGGGTTCGCCTCAGCATAGGCAATGCCAAAGCTCCGGCCCGGTCCGACCCCAACGCTCTGCGGTTTGTCGAAGTGCAGCGGATCGACTGCCGGCTGCCAGGACTGCTCCTTGGTGAACATCAGCACCCGGGGATGGGGCTCGCGATCCTCGGCGGCAACCTCACCGCGACCGGCCATATTTGACTGGCCGACGAGCAGGATGAGGTGAAATTCCTCAGGCTTCTCTGGCGGCTCGGCGGCTTGCGCCAGCCACGGATTCAACAGGAACACCAGCAGACAAAACGCGCTGAGTCTCTTCATCCTCCACTCACCTCCAGAATCAGATTTAGATTAACAGGACACGACTTCACCGAAATGCGAGTCGAAGCCTACGCGAGGAATGCTTTCCTCGAATAGCCGGGAGCGGCAGCGACTGGACAGGCGGCACGGTTGACGCCACGTCGACTCGCGATGCAGATCCCTCGGCTCGCGGCTCGGGCTTTGAGGACTTTCATTCCTCTCAACGCACCACTGAATCTTGCCGTCGGGGGGGCCGTGTGCGTGGCTGCCCGTGGCTGGTCAGCACAGCAGGTCACTGACGACATGCCCATGCACGTCGGTGAGCCGGAAGTCGCGGCCCTGGTAGCGGTAGGTCAACCGCTCATGGTCGAGGCCGAGGCAGTGGAGGATGGTGGCCTGCAGGTCGTGAACATGGACCTCCTCCTCGACAATATGAAACCCGAGGTCGTCGGTCTTGCCATGGGTAACGCCACCCTTGATACCGCCGCCGGCCAGCCACATCGTAAAGGCGTTTGGATGGTGATCCCGTCCCATCGACCGGCCCAGCACGGCACTCGATTCGACCATCGGCGTCCGGCCGAACTCGCCCCCCCAGACCACCAGCGTTTCATCGAGCATGCCCCGCTGTTTGAGGTCGGCCACCAGGGCGGCCGAGGCCTGATCGGTCGCCCCACAGTTGTTCTTCACGTTGCCAGCCACGTTGGAGTGGGCATCCCAGCCCTCATGGTAGATCGTGACAAACCGTACCCCCCGTTCCACCAGCCGCCGGGCAATCAGGCAGGCCCGGGCAAAACTCGCCTTGGCCGGGTCGCAGCCGTAGAGGGCGAGCGTCGCGGGCGACTCTTCTTGAAGGGCCATTAGTTCCGGGGCCGAGGTCTGCAGCCGATGGGCCATCTCGTAGGCGGCAATTCGGGTGGCGATCTCCTGGTCGCCATCGCGGCTGAGCGTCTGCCGGTTGAGCGTCGAGACCAGACCAAGCGTGTCGGCCTCCAACCGGGCATCGGCACCGGCGGGTGAGGCGACATTGAGAATTGGCGGACCGGCATTCCGGAACCGCGTACCGGTGTAGACACTGGGCAGGAAGCCACTCGACCAATTGGCCGCGCCACCGCTGATGCCGCCGCCAGTGCTCATCACCACGAAGGCAGGCAGTTCGTCACTCTCACTGCCAAGGCCATAGGTGACCCACGAGCCGAGGCTCGGCCGACCCGGCTGGGCAAAGCCACAGTTCATGAAGATCTGGGCCGGGGCATGGTTGAACTGATCCGTCTTGCAGCTTTTGACGATCGCAATGTCATCGACCACCGTCGCCAGCCAGGGCAGCATCTCGGAGAGTTCCGCCCCGCACGCACCATGCCGGGCAAATGTATACCGTGGCCCCAGCACCGCCGCATCGGGCCGGATGAAGGCATACCGCTGACCACCGATGACCTCCGGTGGAATCGGCTTGCCCTCCATCGCCGTAAGAGCCGGCTTGTAATCAAAGAGCTCCAGCTGACTCGGAGCCCCCGCCATGAACAGCTGGATCACCGCCTTGGCCTTGCCGGGCTGATGCGGCGGCCGCACCGCGAGCGGATCGGCGGCGGGGGTTGCCGCCGCGGTGCCGCGAAACGCCCCGGAGAGGAGGCCGGCGAGGGCGATCTTGCCAACGCCAATGCCGCAGTCCTGGAAGAAATGCCGACGGGTGACGTCGAGCAGCGGATGCTCGTGGTACGGATTCATCTCATTCATCGCTTCACGATCGCCTCGTCCAGGTTCATCACCGCCCGGGCAACAAGCATCCAGGCGGCCTCCTCGCGGAGAGTGTCGGCAGCGGTCTGCTCCGCATCGGCTGCGGCCATCAGCATCGTGGCCTCAAGATCACCGGCAGCCAGCCGCCGCCGCTGATTCTGCAGATAGCCCCGCAGGGCCTCGGCCTCGTCGGCCGTAAACTCACGGGAGAGCAGCCGCCGCGAGAGCTCCCGCAACCGGTCGGCGTCACTCTCCCCCGCTGCCACCAGCTCGCGACCCAGCGACCGGGCGATGTCCAGAAACATCGGGTCGTTGAGCAGCGTCAACGCCTGCAGCGGTGAGTTCGAAACATCACGACGGGCGATGCAGGCCTCACCGGTCGGCCCATCGAAGGTGGTCGTGAAGGCAAATGGGGCCGTTCGTTTCCGGAAGGTGTAGATGCCGCGGCGATGCCGATCCTCGCCTTCGCTCACCACCCACTTCGGCTTGCCATAGGCCACCTCGGTCACCCCGTCGGGCTGCGGCGGCCGCACACCCGGGCCGTACATCTTGGTCGAGAGCAGTCCGGCTGCCTGGAGCAGCGAATCGCGGATCACTTCGGCCTCCAGCCGCACCCGGGGTCCACGGGCCAGCAGGATGTTGTCGGGGTCGCGGGCTGCCGCCGCCGCGGTGACGGTCGAGGCCTGCCGGTAGGTGTCGCTGGTCACGATCAACCGATGAAGGGCCTTCAGCGACCAGCCCATTCCCCCCTGCTCGACCGGGGTCATAAAGGTCACTGCCAGCCAATCGAGCAATTCCGGGTGGCTCGGCGGACTGCCCTGGTAGCCGAAGTCGGCCACCGTCTCGACCAGCCCCCGGCCAAAAAGGGCCTGCCAGTGCCGATTGACGATCACCCGGGCTGTCAGCGGGTTCTCCGGAGCCACCAGCCAGCGGGCGAGTGCCAGCCGGTCAGAAGGGGCATCGTCGGGCAGCGATGGCAGCACACCCGGCACAGCGGGCGGGACCTGCTCCTCGGGAGAAAGGAACTCGCCCCGATGATGCCGGTGCGTCGGCCGCGGGTTGTCGGCCGGCCGCTCCCGCAGCACAAGGGTCGAGAGCCCCTGGCGCTGGGCGGCTTCGAGCCGCTCGATTTCCCTGACCTGGTCGGCAACTTCAGGGGCGGTTGTCAGAAACCGGCGAAACAGCAGCTGCCGCTGGGCTGCCGAGCGGCTGGCCGGCGGCCTCACCAGGGCCGCCTCCTGTTGAGCCGACAGGCCCCGCGCCTCCGCCCCCGCCTCCGGGGTTGTGCTGAGCCTGAACTTCCCCAGCGAGCAGGCAAAGTGCCGCTCAAACCGCAGGGTGACAACGATCGGCTGGCCCGGCTCAATTGCCTCGGACAGTTGAAAAACCGCTGCCTCGGCATGGCCCTGCCGGCCGTTCGTGCTCCAGCCGCTCGACATCACTCCGTCGATGGCTGCGGTGGCTCCCGCCGCCTTTTTGCCGGCAAAGGCCTTGCCGTCGAACGACTCCGTGGCCTTGGCAACTTCCACCCGCGTCTGCTGCAACGGCAACGAGACCTCGAACTCTGACAGGAAGAAGTCCCCCTTCCGTCCCTCGTAATAGCAGAGGCCCGGCCCCCAATCCGGCAAGGAGGCATCAGGCAGCACCTCCAGCCGAATCGCCCGCACCGGCTCTTTGGCGGCGGGCAGTGTGAGCGTGAAGACATCACTCTTGGTGATGTCGCCGCTGCCCAGAATCGAGCCATCCGGCTGCGGCACCAGATGGGGCAGATTCGACTCAACCGCCGCGGGCACCACTACCTGCCAATCGACCGCCCGGGGCGTTTCCTGCTGCAGCCAGGCATTGAACCGCTCGGCCAGTCCAACCAGCCGCCGGCCTTCGTTTGCGGCGACCTGCCCCGGCTCACTCGAGCCGGCTGCCAGCTGCTCGCCCCGCGGCTGTCCCGGCACCGGCCACTGCTCGGGCAGCCGGTTCCAAAGGGCCTCGGCCCGCGCCTCCGCCTCAGCAAGCCGCCGGTCGCGGTCGGCATTGGGAATGATCCACTCCGGCTCGTCGGCGTTATTGAGCAGCGCCATCAATGAGAAGTAGTCGGTATGGGTGATCGGGTCGAACTTGTGGGTGTGGCACTGTGCGCAGGCGGTGGTCAGGCCGAGCCAGGTGGTCCCGGTGGTGCCGACCCGATCGACCATGGCGAGATAGCGGAACTCGAGCGGGTCGATGCCCCCCTCTTCGTTCAGCATGGTGTTGCGGTGGAAGCCCGTGGCTACGATGTCGTCCGGCGTAGCCCCCGGCAGCATGTCACCCGCAATCTGCTTGATGGTGAACTGATCGAATGGCATGTTGGCATTGAGGGCCCGGATCACCCAGTCGCGATAGGGCCAGATGGTTCGCGGCCGATCCTTTTCATAGCCGTTGGTGTCGGCATAGCGGGCCAGGTCGAGCCACCGCCGGGCCCAGCGTTCGCCGTAGCGGGGGCTGGCCAGCAGCCGATCGACCAGCCGTTCGTGGGCCGCGGCCGATTGATCGGCCAGAAAGGCCTCGAGTTCCGCGGGTGTTGGCGGTAGCCCGACCAGATCCAGAAAGACCCGGCGGCAGAGCGTGGCCCGGTCAGCCTCGATTGAACGGACCAGTCCCTCCTCGGCCAGCCGCAGATCGACAAACCGGTCGATCGGATGGTCACTGCCCGCCCGTGGTGGAAGCTCCGGCAGGACCGGTTTGATGAAGGCCCAATGCGGCTGGTACTCCGCCCCAGCGGCCACCCAGTCGATCAGCACCCGCTTTTCGGCGTCAGTCAATGAGACCTTGGTGTGGGGCGGTGGCATCACCAGATCGGGATCGTCGCTGGTGATGCGGGCAACCAATTCGCTGGTGGCAACGTTCCCTGGCACAATCGCCGTCATGCCGCTGTCAAGTTCTGCGACAGCCGCCTCGCGATGATCGAGCCGCAGGCCCGCCTCCTGGTTCGCCTCATCGGGCCCGTGGCACTTGAAGCACCGGTTTGAGAGGACAGGACGGACCTCACGGTTGAAGTCGGGGGCAGCGGCCGTACCGGGAGTCGGCCAGCAGAACGGAAAACCGATGGCCGTTGCCACAATGGCGGCAAGGCCTCGCTGGGAGTGTCTCATGGACCACCTTTGCAGGCAGCAGGAAAACACCCGCGTCGCCGTTCCATCGGGCCTTGCCAGGGCCGGGAAACGCGGGCCGCAAAAGGAAGCATGGCGGCCGATCGGCGGGAAACTTCCTCAAAGATAGCACCAGGTGGCTTCAGTCGCCACTGCAGGGAGCGGCTCTCAGGTCACTTGTGGCGTGGCGTCAGCCACTGACGGGGGCCGGGAATCGGGCCAAGCCTGCGGGGTTTCGCCCATCTCCAGGCCAAGCGTCCCACCCGCTGCAATCTCTGCCCACCGCAGAAACGGGCGAGCGAGCGGCTCCCCGTTGAGCGTTGCTGCCGTGACATACAGTCGGGTCGAGCTATTCCCATCAGCGGTGATCGAGAAGACGGAATCTTCTGCAAGCTGCAGGCGGGCAGCGTCGAAGAGTGGCGAACCGATCAGGAAGACATCCTGCCCCGCCACCGGAAACAGGCCGAGGGCATTCCAGACATACCAGGAACTCATGCCGCCGGAATCATCGTTGCCGACCATGCCCCCGGACGTGTCGCCGAAACACTGATCGATCCCGGCCCGCACGATCTCGCAGGTGCGATCATGCCGGCCGGCGTAAAGGTAGGCATAGGGGGCCTCCATGTCGGGCTCGTTGTTGAACCCCTCGAACCGACCGAGGGCGGCACCGGCTGCCATCTCGGCCTTGGACGGGGCCTCCCCCGGCTGCCGCACAGGCTCTGCCCCAACACCGAAAAACCGGTCAAGCAATCGCACGAAGGCTGCCTCCCCACCGGCCAGCCCGATCCGACCGGCCATGTCATGCAGGAGCCGGAAGCTGTAGTTCCACTTCGTCCCTTCATAGAAGGTTGAGTCCTTCAACAGCCCATCGGCGGCAAAGGCGTTTCGCCACCGGCCAGCCAGGTCGTCCATCCGTTCTGCCGTCGTGGTGTCACCGATCCCCCGAGCAACGGTTGCGGTACAGAAGCCGGCGTACGCCAGATCGAGCGTGTGGGTGATCGGATGGACCAGCCCATCCTGCAGGAATGCTTCGCCGTATGCCCGGGCAAAGTCCTTGGCCATCAGCGCGACTGCCCGCTCCCAGTCGACACCGGGCAGCCGGCGATGATAGGCGTCGGCGATCACCACATGCACCAGCCCACTGGCCTGATGGGCGAACCGGTCATAGCCCCGGGCCAGCCGGTAGCCGATCGGGAAGTTGCCCTCCATTTCAAAGACTGTCAGTAGCGAATTGACGATGTCGGCACCGGCAGCGGGGCAGAGCGTCAGCAGCAGCGGCAGCTGCGTCTTGTACATGTCCCAGAGGGTGGCGAAGTCAAAATAAAAGGGCCCGTCCCAGGGCCAGAACGGCGACTCATCCCGAGCCTCCGACGGCTTGAGCAGGCTGTGGTAGAGAGCCGTGGCGAAGGTCCGCCGCTGGGCTGGGGTGCCCCCGTCAACCTCAATCCGGCCAACCAGGTTTTGCCAGGCCTCGCCTGCCGCCTGCCGGGCGGCGGTGAACGGCTTCGGGCTCGCAGCCAGATGCCGTCGGGCCCGTTCCCGGCTTCGCAAGGAGAAGGCGACCTCCAGTTCCACCTGCTGACCCGCCGCTGTCGGGCCGGTAAAGACCACGCCGAAGGGACGGTAGGTCGATTCCCGGATCGATTCGTAGGCCTGTTCCCGGCGGTCCAGCAAGGCCCCGGCCTCCCACAGGGAGCCTGAACAAGCGGCCCCCTCCAGCCCCTTGACCGCCACCACCATCCGGATCGGCAGCCCCTCCATCGTCACGCAGGCCTCAGCCGAACGGTCGTCGAGCAACCGCAACTCCGCCCGCAGCGGCAGGGTGCGGCCATCCTCGATTGCGATGCCTCCATGCGAAAAGTCGATCGCCAGCACCGCTTGGGATGAAGCGGGGAAGGTGTAGCGGTGCACCGCCCCACGGGGGGTCACCGTCAGTTCAGCCAGGATGCCCAGCCCTGGCAGGCGGCACCGGTAGGAGCCTGGCGTTGCTCCCTCTTCGTCAATCAGCCAGGTCGTCCCGAGGGCAGCCAGCCCCCCCGCCTCTGCCAGCAGCGGTGTCACCTTGCAATAGTTGTAGTACTTCCGAATCGCCCCCACCCCCGATTGCTGGAAGTGGGTAAAGCCGGAAACCCTTAACTGGTCGAACATGGCGACGGGCCGCCCCTGGAGCGACTTGCCATAGCGGCCGTAGCCGGTCGGATAGCCACCGGTGTAGGGCATGACTGAGACCATCCCCTGCGGCAGACAGGCACCGGGGTGGGTATTGCCGATCTGCGGTTTGGGCCACCACCAGCCCGCTGCCCGACCAGCCAACGGCGGGAGGTCGGTCGGCTCGGTTCCAATGAAAGGGTCGACCGCCGAGACCAGGAGGGTGCCGGCCGGTGACAATCGCTCCGCCTCGCGATGTCCTGATGTCATACCGTCTGGTGTGGCCTCATTGATGGTGCGGGGTCAGGCGGCCGTCCGCAGGCCGGCCGGTGCCAACAGGTTTGTCAGGATCGCCGCCCGGTCGAACCGCAGACAATAATCCCGAGCCCGCCGGCTGATGCCGGCCCGGGCCGCATCGGACATCGCCGCCACCTCATTCAGCCGGCCGGTGAGTTCCCCGACATCGCCGGCGGCGTGGTAGAGGCAATGGTCACCGGTCGCCTCCGGAATGCCCCCGGTGCGGGTCGTGATCACCGGCCCGATGCCGCCGGAGAGCATCGCCTCGGCCACCGCGATGCCGAAGGTCTCGGTGAACTCCGGCCGCGGCTTGCTCGGCAGGCAGTAGGCATGGCAGCCGGCCATCAACGCGAGTTTGTCGAGATCACCGACGTCGTTGAAGAAGCGGATCGAGCGGTCGTCTCCGGCCAATTCCCGGAGGGCCTGCTCGTCTGGTCCGGTGCCGCAGATCGCTAATGGCAGCCGCCCACGAAAGTCACTGGCGCGGTAGGCATGAATCAGGTCAGCGACGCCCTTGGCCTTGGCCAGCCGGCTGAGAAACAGCAGGTAGCCGTCTCGAACAAGGCCCCTTCGGGCCAGCCGATCGGCCTGTTGCGCCTCGGTGAGCGGAGGCTGGAGGTAGGCCGAGGTGTCGATGGCGGGATAGCTGACCTGCACCCGCTCTGTCAGCTGCTCAGCAAAGCGGGTGCCGAGTTGCTCATCAACCTGCTGGCCGGCCGCCACGATGAGTTCCCGGGTGAAATCACTGACAGCCACCGGCAGATCGTGATTGAGGTAGTTTTGCAGCACAACTGCGGCCGCCCCATAACGTCCGGTGGCGACGGCATTGCCGACCACGTTGGTGATGTCAGAACCGACTGCTTCGGCAATCGTCAGCGGGGGCTTCCGGCCGCCGAGCCGGCGGACCGTCTCGACTGCCTGCATCACCATCTGCCCATGAGGCACCAGATAGAGGTTCATCACGGCGGTCCGCCCCGGCAGACTCAGCAATAGATCGACCAGATGGCCCGAGATGCCATAACTGAGCCGGCCGTCGAGCACCTTGTAGTCACCAACCGGTTCGGGCCGGCTGACCTCAATACCGGGACCATACTCGGCGACCGACTCCAGCGGCTTCAGTGGCAGTTCAGAGGCTTCGAGCACATCGAGGGGATAACTCACCACCCGCACCCGTGCCACGCCCCTGGCCACTGCGGCTTCGGCCAGGTTGCGGGTTTCGGTCGAATGCCCACAGATAATCGGATCAGCCCGGGAAAGGATGATCAGATTGTCAAAGCCGATTCCGGTTGCGTGACCATCGCGGTCGGCAACGAACGGATTGCTCGGGACCATGGCAGCACCTCCTCCACCGCAGGCTGACTGGTAGACACCTTCCCTGTCGTTCCGCCGGAAAAAAGGAGGGTGCAACTTCCGCGCCAAACAACTGTCGCCACGTTTTACGTGCAGGTTTGGCCGTTCAAGCCACTAAAAAATCACCGAAAAGCACCGCGGCTGCCCAGAAACCGGGCAGCCACCGCCCTGGATAATGCTGCGGCGACGATGATCGATCCCAAGCACTCAGCCCTTCGGGGGCTGCTTGCGGCTATCCATATTGCCCGCAATCACGATCCCGATCGCCTCGACCCAACTCGGGACATCGCGGACGCTGTCGAGCCCGCTTTCGGCCAGCAGTTCTTCATCACCGGCTGGCCGACGATCGCCGGCTTCGGCCGCCGTCTCGTCCATGCCGAGGAACTCCAGCCCCTCATCGTCCTCGTCGCGGCCTTCACCGACGCGGGAGAAGGTTTCGCGGCGACGACGGCGGCCGTCCAGCTCGCTGGTGCGGCCCGTCTCGCGGCGTCGAGTGCCCTTCGATGACCGTCGCCGGGGGCCTGACGACTCATCCGTCGAGCGTCGGGGCGACCGCTCAGCTGGTGCCTCGCCGGCAACATCGGCGGCCTCGCCGGAACGGCGGCGGCGGCGGCGGCGACGGCGACGCACGGGCTCGTCGCCGGCTTCACCCTCGGCAGCAGATCTGTCCGGAGCAGCAGCGGCTGAAGGGGTGGGATCGGCATCAGCGGACTCTCCATCAGCAAGATCGCGGCGGCTGGCCGGCTCGCTTTCGTCACCGCTCCGCCTGCTGCGGCGGCGACGCCGGCGACGGCGGGGACGGTCCTCAGCATCGGAATCACTGTCGGCCTCAGTCGCCCTGCTGCCAGTCTCAGTGGAACCACCCGCTGCCGGGGCATCGTCCAGCAAATCCTCGGCTTCCTCATCGAGCCCCCGACCAAACTCATCCTCCCAGGGCGCATGGGGCCGAATGTCAGCTTTCAGGCCGCCGGGGCTGGGGCGTTCGCCCTGCCGCTCCTGCCGCTCCTGATCAAGATTGTGACCGTAGCCAGGCAGGCCGTCGCGGTCCTGAGTCCGCACGTCCTCTCCACCATCGCGGCGATCGCCCCGACGGCCACGGCCGCGGCCACCACGGCGACGACGACGCCGGCGGGGCTCATCGCCATCTGTTTCGGTCTCAGCGCCGCTCCGTTGACCAGTTTCCGCTTCGGCCTCGGGGACGAGGTCTGGCTCGGCAGCCGGCCGCGATCCGGCCGACGCCGCTGGTGCCGGCCGGGCGGGCCGAGGCGGCCGCTGGGGAGCAGCGGGCTCATCGAGCAGCCCGGCACCAAACCCACCCGTTGCCGGCGGCGACTCCGGTGGACGTGAAGTAACCGGCTCAGCCGGCGGGGCGGCCGGTGGCGGTGCCGCTGGCTGTTGGCGGGAAACCTGCAGGCCGAGGTTGTCGGCCACGTCGTTCCAATCAGCCTTGGCGACCGGTTGCGGAGCGGCCGGGCGGGCTGCGGGGGCAGGCTTGGCGGGCGGAGGGGTCGGGCGGCTGGCCGGCGGTTGGGGCGTGTCCGCGGCAGGCTCAGCGCCGAGCGATTCGGCCAGATCGGCCCAGGGGTCTTTTTGGTCAGTCATCAGGAAGGGGTTTTCCGAAAGTGGGACGGGCGACATGAAGCGGTCAACAGCCGCCTTCACCGCCTCTCCCAGCATAGCGAAAAGGCCCCCGGTTCTGAACCGGGGGCCTTTTTCGGCGGAGACGCGGTAGCCGCGAACGAGCCGGAAATTGGCTACGGGGTAGTGCTCAAATCGGCGATCGCCTGCATCATCGTGCCGTTATCAGCCACGTCGAACAGCGGCCGGTACGGGCTTGAGAGGCTCCGACGGGATCGGCCGGCCGGGTAGTAGACAAGGTTGATGCCCAGGTTCCACGCCATCGGCGTGAAGGTGGCGTCGAACGTGCCCTGCTGGTTTGTGACCTGCACTTTTTCTGATCGACCCGGCATCAGGTAGGCAAAGGTGCCCTCCAGTCCCAGTGAACGAGACATCGGCGCCCGAAGGGTTGAACCAATGTAGCCCTGGCCCTGGGCCGAGGCACCGCCCCACATCTTCCATTCATTCGCATCACCGAACTGCACGCGGTAGAAGGCGGTGTAGACGTGGACGGTGCTCGCACGGGCCTTGGCTGACTCTTCCTTGACCGACTTGAGAAAGCCGGTCGATTCCTGCGAGTTGAAGGCTCCCCAGAACCCGAGTTCGTGGTAGCCCCAGACATAGCTGACTTCGGCGCGAATCTGCGCCAGATCGACGTTGTCAAAGTAGCTGTCGTGCAGGTAGTCGTAGACGGCTCCACCCTGCAGCCCCCGGCCCTCAAAGGCCCGGGTGAAGAAGCCCGTAGACACAAACGTCTGGTTTCGTGACCGCGACGCCAGCACGTCGCCGCCTGGTAGCGTGACTGAGGACGACCCGTAGCTGGTCTGCGTGCCCCGCACGCCAAGCTGCCAGCCGACCCCGAAGGCGTTCCAGAACGGCATCGACCAGTTGATGTATTCGTTGAAGCCGAAGTTCCCGAACAGGCCGAGGTTGGCCTCGTTCTCAAAGGCCGTGACACCGACGCTGGCGGTCAGGTCACGGTACCACCGCCAGCCGTAGTAGGGCCGGCCGAACTGCCGCAGCCAGCCACAGACCTGGCCATGGTAGCTGTGCCAGGGTGACGGGCCCAGGTCTTCTTCGCAGGCATAGGGATCGTCATAGAACGACTCGACGTGCAGCTGGGCCGGCGTCCGGCCCATCCACATCTCATCGGCCATCGCCCCACCGTCACCGTATCCCTCGTCGAAGCCATACGACATGCTGCCGGGCATCGTCTCAATGATCATGGGGTCAGTCGGTGCAGCTGCCCGCGAACCCTCCGGGGCCGACGGCCCAGCCCGTTTCGGGGCCGGCGGCGGCGGCACCGCCTCAGCCTGAGCCTGCCGCGACATGACCGAGGGCACCTTGTCGATATCCATCGCCAGCCGTTCCGGGCGGGGCGGTCGCTGGCTGGCAGCGGGATTGAAGGGCGGAGCCATCCCGCCACCTTCCCGGGCCCGACTCACGGCCCGCAGATCGGCGGGCCGTTCCTGGGCAAGCATCGGCCGGCCGGCATTCTGCCCCTGCGGTGTCCGCATCATGCCGAGGCCGAGCGGACCGTCGGCGGCTGACCGTGACGTCGAGCTGGCCTGCCCAGGCGGCCGCCTGTCGGCAACCCAGTCGCCGATTCCTTCGACCATCTTGCCGGGGTCGAATTGCTGGCGAAGCGGGGCATAGTCCTTGCTCGCCGAGGCTGGTGGGGCAGGTGTTCGGGCGACAGCCTGCCGCTGTGGCTGGGCCGCAGCGGCCGGAATCTGGTCGGGCAGGCTGACCGAAGCGGGTGGCGGAGCCGGCTGGCTGGCCAGCTGCTGATCCGGTGCAGTGACGGGGACCTGACGAGCAGCAGCCGCCGGGGCGGCCGCCCGCTCAGGGCGGGGGCTGGCCTCAGTGACTTGTGCCTCAGGCTCCTGCGGCGCGACATCGAGCGGTCGGGCTGCGGCCCGGTGGGGTGTCCACTTCAGGCTGCCATCAGCCGAGCCGTTGGGCTCTCCCTGGGCAGCTCCTGTCGCCGCGGCAATCGCGGCCAGGCAGGCGGTGGCGAGTCGGAGGTGGTTCTGACGCATAGTTCTCTCCTGGCTGGGTGGCACAGCTGACGAGCAGGACGCCGTCATTGCCACCGGTGCAATCAAGAGAAGTATCGGAACCGTTGCCACCTGAACTTTTGTGAAAATCGCTGCAATCAGCAGCAGCAGCCCGGTCGCCGCAGCCCCCGCAGTCTGTCAACCCGCCAACGTCGCCAGTGCCGTGGTCAGATCGGCCTCAAGATCGGCTGCCGACTCCAAGCCGACCGACAGCCGGATCAGGCTGTCCGTAATGCCGACGGCCCGGCGGGCCTCCGGGGCATAGGCCCCGTGGGACATCACTGCCGGCAGTTCGATCAGCGACTCAACCGCCCCCAGGCTGACGGCCAGTCGAAAAATGTTTGTTGATTCCACCACCCGGCGGGCCGCCGCCACCTCACCGGCAATTTCAAAACTGACCATGCCCCCGAAACCGCCGTGGAACTGCCGGGCAGCAACCTCGTGGCCGGGCTGATCCGTCAGGCCCGGGTAGTGAACCCGGCGGACCTGGGGATGCTGCTGGAGCCAGCCAGCCAGGCGGGCCGCCGTGGCTGACTGGGCAAGCACGCGAAGCTCGAGCGTCTTGACGCCACGGCAACAGAGAAATGACTCCAGCGGACCCATCACTCCGCCGGTGGCATTTTGCAGCCAGTGCAGCCGGCCGCCGAGTTCACCGTCGCGGGCCACCACCAGCCCACCAAGCAAGTCACTGTGGCCGCCGATGTACTTGGTGGCCGAGTGCATCACAACGTCGGCACCGAGTTCCAGCGGCCGGCAGAGCACCGGCGTGGCCAGGGTGTTGTCGGCCACCAGTAACAGCCCCGCCGCGCGGGCGATCGCCGCGCAACCCGCAACGTCGGTGACCGACAGCAGCGGATTGCCAATCGGCTCGATCCAGAGCATCCGGGTCTCCGGGCGGATGGCGGCCTGCACCGCGGCAAGATCGGTGGTGTCGACCGCAGTGACCGCCACCCCCTGCTCGGCAAGGACGTTGTTGAACAGCCGCCAACTGCCGCCATAGATGTCGGTGCCGGTGACGAGATGGTCACCCGGCTTCAGCAGCAGTGACAGGCAATGGGTGGCGGCCATCCCCGAGGCAAAAGCCAGGGCCCGGGCCCCACCATCAAGCGAGGCGGCGACCGCCTCAAAGGCATGCCGGGTGGGTGAGCCAGTGCGGGCATAATCGTAGTCGGCCGGCCCCTCGGCCGCCGGCAACACGAAGGTGCTGGCCAGATGCACCGGCGGCACGACCGCGCCGCTGGTTGGATCTGGTTCCTGACCGACATGGATCGCCCTGGTCCGGAACTCCATCGGCTACTCCGCCGCCTCGAGAGCCTGGGCCAGGTCGGCGATGAGGTCGTCGGCATCCTCAATGCCGCAGGCCATCCGCACCATGTTGTCGGCGATCCGGAAGGAGGCCCGTTCTTCCGGACTGTAGTTCCAATAGCTCATCACCATCGGCTGCTCGATCAGCGACTCAACACCACCAAGGCTGGGACCGATCCGTGGAATTTTGACAGCGTCGACCACCGCCGCCGTCTGCCGCCAGCTGGCGCCCTTGATGAAGAACGTGACCAGCCCGCCGAAGCCCCGCATGGTCCGCTGGGCAACATCATGAAACGGATGATCGGGGAGGCCCGGATAGAGCACCTGCTCGACCCGCGGATGGCCGGCCAAAAACTCAGCCACAGCCTGCCCGTTGGCGTTGTGCCGCTCCATCCGGAGAGCAAGCGTCTTCAGACCCCGTTCGAGCAGGTAGGCGTTGTGAGGTGAATTGACGCCCCCCATGATGCCCCGGAGGTTGCGCACCGGGTCGAGCAGTTCGGCCGCCCCGGTCACCGCTCCAGCGAGCAGGTCGTTGTGACCACCAAGATATTTCGTGGCTGAATGGAGCACGAAGTCGACCCCCGCCTCGAGCGGCCGGACGTTGTAGGGCGTGCAGAGGGTCGCGTCGATCAGGGTCAGCACCCCGTTGCGACGGCCGATTTCGGCGAACCGTTCGATGTCGACGACGCTCTGGTGGGGGTTGGTGGGCGACTCGCTGATGAGAAATTTTGTCCGGGGCGTGATCGCCGCCTCCATCGCCTCGTAGTCGCAGGTTTGCACCTCGCGAAAACCAACCCCGAACCGCGTCAGATGCTTGCGGCAGAACTCCCGGCTGCGGTGATAGCACTCGTCGAAAAACAGGATCTCATCACCGGCATCGACGTGGGCCATCAGCAGTCCGACGAAGGCCGCCATGCCGCTGGCGAAGAGCACGCTCGCCTCGCCGGCATCGAGGGCGGCCAGTTTGTCCTCGACCACTTTCTCGCCGGGATTGCCGTAGCGGCCATACTCTTCGCGGGCCTGTTTCTGTTCGAGGAAGTCGACGATCGCCTGGGTGTCAGGAAAGGTGTAGGTCGAGGCGGCGAAGATCGGATCGGTGATCGCAAACCCGGGCTTGACCCGCTCTTCGCCCGCATGCACCGCCAGCGTTGAGGGCCCGGTGGCCGAGCGGCGGTTCCCGGAGGGCTCGATCATGGTTGGTACAGGTTCGATCACAGCGGTGTGGTGGAAGCATTGATGGGAGCGGGCGAATATCTGCCGAATGGCTCCGGCCGATCTCCATGCAAGTGTAGTCTAGCCGATGCCATGGTTAGGTTCTGTCTGAAAAGGCTACCGTAGGCCCGAGAGCGAGCTGCTTTGGCCTCTGGCAAGGACGGCGAAGCAGCCAGATTTGCAGATCTGGCGATGGAGCCGGACGCAGCCAGGGGGCAAATGAGCCGCTCGAAGCCAGCTCCTGAATTTTCAGACAGAGCCTGATAACGGGCCGGTTGATCCGGTTGTGACGGAGATTCCCGATGTTGCCCGGTTCCAGCCACCACCGGTAGAACAACCGGAGCTGGCGGGATCACCGCTGGCGTTCCATTCCCCTGTTGCTGCGCCGGCCCATGAAGTCACCCACCCCGACCCCTGCAGGAGCCACCCGACAGCCGGCCCGCCGACTCACCCCGCCGCTTCGGATCTGGATCACACTGTCATCACTGGCGGCCGCATCGGCACTGGTGCGATTCGGCTGGCTGGAGCTGATTGCCGGCGAGGTCGTCGACCAGGCGGTCCGCAACATCATTACGTTGATCCTGGTCTTTTCGGGCCTGGTCAGCCTGCTGCTCTGGTTTCTGCGGGAAAGCGGCCATTCACTTGCGTTGAAGCGGGGCGTTGCCGGCGGACTGGCGACGGCTATCCTGCTCGCCGTCGCCTTGCTGCGGATTGAACGGGTCAGCGGCGATCTGGTGCCGGAGTTTGTCTTTCGCTGGCAGCGTAGCCGTGACACCCTGCTGCCGTCGGCAGCCAGCGTTGCCCGCGATGTCCGTCAATCGGCCGCGGAACCTGGCGACTGGTCGGCCACGCCTGGCGACTTCCCTCAGTTTCTCGGGCCCGGTGGCAATGCGAGGCTGCCGGATGTCGAAATTGCCACCGACTGGGATACCCGCCCGCCGAAGTTGCTCTGGCGGCGGCCGATCGGCGCAGGCTGGGGCGGCTTTGCCACCTGTGGTGCCCACGCTGTGACGCTCGAGCAACGAGGCGAGGATGAGGCAATCAGCTGCTATGCCATCCGGACCGGTGACCCCGAGTGGGTCGTAGCAGTGCCGGCCCGGCATGAGACGGTGCTTGGTGGCGTGGGCCCCCGCTCAACTCCGACGATTCGCGACGGCATGGTCTACGCCACCGGCGCGACTGGCTGGCTCCATGCCATCGACGGGGCCACCGGCACGGTGCGTTGGCGGAAGGATGTACTGGCCGATCTGGGCATCGACCGGGAGGTCCACGCAGCAGCCGTTGCCTGGGGCCGGTCAGGATCGCCACTGGTGACCGAAAGCCTGGTGATTGTGCCGGCGGGTGGCCCTCGGCAGGGAATGGCCCTGGCCACGGACGCCCCGGCCACGGCCGACCCCGAAGCAGCTGCCTTCGTCTCGCTGGTCGCCTACGACCGCTCCAGCGGCGAGCGGGTCTGGCTGGCCGGCACTGAACAGATCGCGTACACCACGCCGCAACTGGTCACGGTGGCTGGCCGCGCGATGGTGATGACGGTTAACGAAGCCCACGTCGCCGCCTACGACCCGGCCACGGGTGAGGCAGTCTGGCAGTTTCCCTGGCCTGGCCATTCCAACTCCGACGCCAGCTGTTCGCAGCCGCATCTGCTGGCAGATGACAGGCTATTCATTTCGAAAGGCTACGGGATCGGTGCGGCTGTCTTTGCCCTTAGCCCTCCCGATAACGGCTGGCTGATCGAGCCGGTCTGGCAGCAGTCGAATCTGCTCAAGACCAAATTCACCAACGTGGCTATTCATGCTGGACACGCCTACGGTCTCTCCGACGGCATCCTCGAGTGCGTGCGACTGGCCGACGGCAAGCGGGCCTGGAAACGCGGCCGGTACGGCCAGGGCCAGGTGCTGCTGGTCGGTCAGACACTGCTGGTGCAGGCTGAGTCGGGTGAGGTGGTGGCGGTACCGGCAGCCCCCCAGCGGCCGGCTGAATTGGGCCGACTGGCCGCCATCGAGGGCCAGACCTGGAACACCCTCTGCCTCGCCGGCAATCTGCTGCTGGTTCGGAACGCCGAGGAGGCGGCCTGCTATGAGATGGTGGTGAAACATCCGGAGGCCGCCGTTCACCCCAGGCCCCCTGCTGAGGGTAACGATTGACCGATGGGCGATCTCGAAGGACAGACGATTCTGGTCACCGGTAGCACCAGCGGCATTGGCCGGGCGGTGGCCCGGGAGTTGGCGGCCGCCGGAGCTGCCATCGCCATCCACGGCCGTCGGACCGAGGCAGCCGCGGAACTGGCGGCTGAAATTGGCAGTCTGCCCCGCGGTGCGGTTGCCGGCACGTTTCTGGCCGATCTGGCCACGGCCGAGGGTTGCCAGCAGCTTTCCGAAACCGTGCAGCGGGATTGCCCCACACTCGACGCAGTCTGTCTGGTGGCCGGCGCCGACACCCTCACCGGCGCCGCAGCAAAACTCGCTTTCGAGGAAAAGCTTCAGCTCCTCTATGACATCGACGTTCGTTCGACGCTGTTACTCGGGCGGGCCTTCGGCCGGCAACTTGCCGACCGTGGTGGGTCGATCGTGACGATCGGCTGGGATCAGGCTGACATTGGCATGGCGGGGGACAGCGGCGAATTGTTTGCTGCGATCAAGGCGGCGGTCATGGCCTTCACCAAAAGCCTCGCCAAGTCACTCGCACCGTCGGTACGCGTCAACTGCGTCGCCCCGGGCTGGATCAGAACGGCCTGGGGCCATCAGGCCAGCCGGGAGTGGCAGCAGCGGGCCATCGGCGAAAGCCTCGTCGGCCGCTGGGGAGAGCCCGAAGACATCGCCGCCGCCGTCCACTGGCTGGTTTCGCCACGGACCAGTTTTGTGACCGGGCAGGTGCTTGCCATCAACGGCGGCTTCCGCACCGGTCCGATCGGGCGTTGAAGGTCGTCTGGGCGTTGTTATTCAGCTTTCTGTTACGGAAAGATGGACACAATGTCTGTGCTTTTCATGAAGCCAGCCGCCGCTCGGGAACACCCACGCCCACTCGCTTGACGTTCACGTCGGCCATCCAGGCCGCCGTTCGCTGCCCGTGCGCTGCGCTTCCGCCCTCCGGGCTGCGCTTGCTTTCGGAGCACGCTCGTGGGCATGGGCATTCCCTTCGCTCGTTCGGCGTTCGGTTCCGCCCAGCGTGAAGCTGCGACAGGAAGCCAGGAGCGGAAGCGACTGGACCAGCAGAACGCTTGGCGTGTTGTGAACCTTCCACCTCTGTGATCAGTCATCACTGCCACCCGGCGGCAGCCGCCGCCAATGAGCACCAGCGGGCGGAGGCCCGCCGAGGAAAAGCCGACAGGATGTCGGCGTTTTCCGAAAAGCAGCCGCCGCCAGTGAGCACCGGCAGATTGATGAAAACCTCGGCTTTTCATCAATCTGCCCCAGGGAAAGTCGGACACGACGTCCGAGCTTTCCGTGAAACAAGCAGTCCGAGCTTTCCGTGAAACAAGAAAACACCCCGACCTGGGCGAGCAAGGCGGAGTGCTCGCCCAGGCCATTGGGGCATCCTTCTGGCTTCAAAGGTGGAGGCTTATTGATCAGCCCCCAGCGGGTAGGCCCGCAGACCGTGCTCGTGCAGGTCAAGACCAGCCTGCTCGACCTCCGGTGAGACCCGCAACATGCCAATCCCCTTGAGCACCCCAAACACGATCGACATCGTGATGAACGCCCAGGCACAGATCGCGGCCGTGCTGATCAACTGCACGGTGAAGAAGCTACCGACTGAGTCGATGCCGTCGGGCAGGTCCCCGAAGATGCCGGTGGCCAGACCACCCCAGACACCACAGAGGCCATGAACCGGCCAGGCACCCACCGGGTCGTCGATCTTGAATTTCTCCAGCAGGAGAATACCCGTGACAACTAAGAGCCCGCCAACCAGGCCGATGATCAACGCCTCAACCTGCGAGACACGATCACAGTTGGCCGTGATCGCGACCAGCCCGCCGAGCACGCCGTTCAGAGCCATGGTGACGTCGGGCTTCCCGAAGAGCACCCAGCCGGTGATCAGCGCTGTCACTGCACCCGCTGCGGCGGCAAGCGTCGTCGTCAGGGCGATGTAAGTGGTGGCATTGGCATTGGCTGCACCAGCGTAGGTCAGCTGGCTGCCCGGATTAAAGCCGTACCACCCCACCCAGAGGATGAACACGCCAAGAGCGGCAAAGGAGATGTTGTGACCGGGGATCGGGACGCTCTTTCCATCACTGGTAAAGCGGCCAATTCTCGGCCCGAGAAAGATGGCGCCGGCCAAACCCGCAAAGCCGCCGACTGCGTGAACCACGACACTTCCAGCGAAATCCTGGAAGCCCATTGCGTCACACCAGCCCGCACCCCACTTCCAGGCACCACTGATCGGATAGATCAGTCCTGTCAGAATGGCGCTGTAGACCAGGTAGGCCGAAAACTTCATCCGGCCTGCGACAGCACCGGAGACGATGGTGGCCGCAGTCGCGGCAAAGGCCACCTGGAAGAGGAAGTCCGCATAGGAACTGTAATCGCCGTACCCAGTGCCCTCGGAGGCAACCACGAACGGAGACACACTTCCAAGCCAGCCATCGACCACCCAAGCGTCACCCGGGTACATCAGCGAGAAGCCGATGAGCAGGTAGAGCAACACGCCGACGCAGAGGTCCATGACATTCTTCGCAAGGATGTTCACGGCGTTTTTCGCCGAGTTGAGACCGATCTCAACCATTGCGAACCCTGCCTGCATGAAGAGCACCAACACAGCGCAGATGAACATGATCAAGGTGTTGATCGTGTAATCGGCTTCGGCAATGTATGCGGCCAACGGATCGGCGGTTGCCTCCACCTCAGCCGCCTCTTCAGCCGGTGTTTCTGCGGCCTCCTCCTGAGCCATTGCCACGGTCGGAAAGGCCGACATAACGACCCCCACCGCCAAACAGGTAGCCACTCCAACGAGCAGCCCGTAAAGCCATCGATCCCCAAACGTCTTCATGACAAGCCTCCGCCTTCAATTAGGAAGTTTCTGGAAGGGAGGGCAGGAACGGCGTCCTACCCTGCAACACGTCACACCGTCGTGGTGCTCAAACGCGTGGCGGAGGAAACCTGGGCAAAGGGCGTGCCGAAAGCAGGCGAGCTTTCAAAACAATGCAGATTTTCGACGAAATGCCCTGATTACCGGCCGCTTTTCCGACCGGAGACTGGCCTGACCAGGTCAGCCGGCAGCCGGCTGGGAGCCGAAACGCCCTCGGCCGCCGCCTGTTCTCAGGGCAGCACTGCACTCAACAGCGGCAGTGCCGGCCCACAGCCCCTTTTCAGAAGGTGACAACCCGTCCATCCGGCACCGGAGGAACCTTTTCAACGTCACCGGCCTCACGGCTCACGCCGACGTCGAGGCGGGCGACAAGGCTGGCATCCACGGCAACGCCTGCCAGCTCGAGAAAATTGGCCAATAACCGAAACCCCTGCTGGGTCAGGATCGACTCGGGATGAAACTGCACGCCATAGAGTCCGGCCTGCTCATCGGACACCGCCATGACAACGCCATCAGCGGTGCGGGCCGTCACCGTCAGTTGAGCCGGCAGGGTGGACTCGTCTGCAATCAATGAATGGTAGCGGCAGGCCCGCAGGGGACTTGGCAGCCCGGCGAACAGATTGGTGGCGTCGTGGAACACCTCACTTGTGCGGCCGTGCTGCGGTTTGGCTGCCCGGACGACCCGACCGCCGACCGCCGCCACGATCGCCTGATGCCCCAGACAGACCCCGAGCACCGGGACCAGCCCGCGAAACCGCTGGATGCAGGCGACCGACGTGCCGGCCTCCGCTGGAGTGCAGGGTCCCGGAGAGATCACGATTGCCGCTGGATGATGGGCTGCCACCGCGTCAGGGTCAGTCGTCTGGCTGGGCAACACCACGACATCGCCGCCGAGCAGTCTGAAATACCGGGCCAGATTGAAGACAAAGCTGTCACGATTGTCGAGCATGACGATCATCTGAGTTCCTCCCCGGTGACCACCGCGATCACCCGTAGCATGCCCTCCGCCTTGTGCAGGCTTTCAGCATGCTCGGCCGCCGGTTCGCTGCCAACAGTGATGCCACCGCCGGCAGAGAACAGAATCTCCCGTGGCCTGATGACAAAAGTTCTGATCAACAGGTTGAAGTCGGCCGACCCATCAAAGCCGACATAACCGAGGCTGCCGCAATAAGCCCCCCGGGCCACCCGTTCCAATTCGCCGATGATCTCACAGGCGCGGTGCTTGGGAGCGCCGGTGACACTGCCACCGGGAAAACTGGCCAGCACGGCATCGAGCGGGCCGGCACCCACCGCCAGCCGTCCCGTCACCACCGACACCAGATGCTGCACGTAGCGAAACCGTTCGAGTCGGCAGAGGGCCTCAACCGAGACGCTCTCGGGGCGACAGACCCGGGCAAGGTCGTTGCGCACCAGGTCGACAATCATCACGTTCTCGGCCCGGTCCTTTTCACTGGCCCCGAGATCGGCCCCGGCCCAGAGGTCAGCCTCGGGACTCGCCAGGATTCGCCGGGTACCCTTGATCGGATGCATCCAGACGCGGTCCCCTCTGACCTTGAGGAACCGCTCAGGAGACATGCTGGCGATGCACACGTCGCCGGCTGCCAAGAAGCCGGCAAAGGGTGCGGGGTTGAGCCGGCGGGCCTGCCGGTAGAGATCCCGGGATTCACAGGCCGCGGGCACGAAAAACTGCTGGGCCAGGTTGACCTGAAAGATGTCGCCGGCCCGCACGAAGTCGATGCCGGACTGCACCATCGCCTGATAGTCTGCCGGACTGTGGGTCGAAAACACCCCGCGGCTGCCCGGCAGCGGCACCAGACCGGCCGGCGCGGCCACCGGCAGCCTGACCGCAGCCGGCTGCGGCCGCGCTTGCAGAGCCGCCGGCTGGGATCGCCCGCCGCCGCCGGCTTCGAGCACCACG